>JBBSHC010000420.1:0-4309 GCA_038253425.1 Leptolyngbyales cyanobacterium
AACCAGCCGCGATGCTGATCCGATCCTTCGAGATACAGGTCAACGGGATACTTCAGTTCTGGTCGTTGTTCTGCGACTGCTGCCCAGGAGGAACCAGAATCGAACCACACGTCCATTGTGTCGGTGCCTTTGCGGTAGGTGTGTCCGTTATTGCGGTAAGCCTCTGGCAGCAGTTCCTCAACGGATAGTTCCCACCAGGCATCAGACCCTTTTTCAGCCACGATCGCCTGCACATAAGCGATCGTTTCCTGATTCAACAATGGCTCTCCGGTTGCTTCGTCGTAGAACACAGGGATTGGCACCCCCCAACTACGCTGACGCGAAATACACCAGTCCGATCGCTCCGCCACCATTGGCGTAATCCGGTTTTCGCCCTGAGCCGGAATCCAGCGCACGTCTGCGATCGCGGTGAGTGCGCGATCGCGGAAACCTTCCACAGAGGCAAACCACTGCTCTGTCGCGCGAAAGATCGTTGGCTTCTTGGTGCGCCAATCGTAGGGATATTTGTGGACGTAAGGCTCCTCTTTTAGCAGAGATTGAGCCTCTTGCAGCGCTGCAATCACCGCTGTATTGCCGTCGCCCAGCACATTCAAGCCGACAAACGGTCCCGCTTCTTCGGTAAAGTTGCCGTCATCATCCACAGGCGCAAGGATGGGCAAACCGTAGCGTTGACCAACAAGATAGTCATCCTGTCCATGACCAGGAGCCGTATGCACCAAGCCTGTCCCCGCTTCCGTGGTCACATAATCGCCACCAATCACAATTTCACTCCGACGGTCAAAGAGCGGATGCTGATAGGTCGTGTGCTCCAGCGTTTTGCCCACCATCGTTGCCTGCACAGTCAAAGTAGTGCCCAGAATTTCAGCGAGGCGATCGACCAGATCTTTCGCCACAATCAGATACTTAAAGCGACCCGGTGCGTTTTCACCCACCTCTACTACCGCGTAGATGAGTTCTGGGTTGACGCTCACTGCCAGGTTGGCGGGGATCGTCCAGGGAGTCGTCGTCCAGATAGCAACACCCAGTTCGCCCATGAAGGAATCAAGCGCCATCATCAGAGACGGAGAAAGCTCCTTCACTTCAAACGCCGCATAGAGACTGCGTGAGGTATGTCCTTCGGGATACTCTAATTCTGCCTCCGCCAGCGCTGTCTTAGAACTGGGACTCCAGTGTACAGGCTTCAAACCCCGGTAAATATAGCCCTTCAACACCATCTGCCCAAACACACCGATCTGAGCCGCTTCGTACTCTGGCTTCAAGGTCAGGTAGGGATGATCCCAGTCGCCCCACACACCGTAGCGCTTGCAGTCCTGACGCTGCTGGTCAACGGTTTTGAGCGCAAATTCCTTCGCTTTTTGCCGTAGTTTTATGGGGGTTAAGGCACGACGTTCATCAGTTTTCAGGGTTTGCAGCACTTTAAGCTCGATCGGCAAGCCGTGGCAATCCCAACCCGGCACATAGCGCACCTTTCGTCCCCGCAGCATCTGGTACTTATTGATGATATCCTTCAGCACCTTATTCAACGCGTGCCCAATGTGCAGTGACCCGTTGGCATAAGGTGGTCCATCGTGCAGCACAAACAACTCGCCTGGGTTCTCCTGCGACAGATGCTGGTAAATCTGCTGGGTTTCCCAAAACGTCTGTAATTCTGGTTCCCGCTTGACAGCGTTGGCACGCATATCAAAGTTGGTTTTGGGCAAATTAACAGTGTCTTTGTAGGAGCCGGGTTCTGTCACAGTCATGGAGAAGACGTAGGGGAATAGGGATCAGATGCGAAATATACTTGTAGTATAGTGTAGTGCGACGATCGCTTGTTGAGCTTCAAGCATGAATAGCCATTCAAGCACGAATGCTAGAGGGCGTGTTGTACTGCATCACCGTACTACGCTACTTACATAACAGCAGTATGAGTGCATTGCCCTCTGAAGTTTCAAGTTTAGCGAATTGCTGCCCTTTCCACTCAACTAGCGTTACTCAACTAACGGTACGGAAGTGATTCAGTCACTCGATAGAGACTATTTGAGCCTAAATCTGAGAGGGTGTTGGAAAGCTGTAACTTTTTAACTCTTCTCAGAAAAAATAATGGTTGGCATCAATGAGATTAAGACGGTAGGGCTACTTGGGCTGCTGAGTGGGCTGCTGGTACTGGCTGGCTACTATCTAGTCGGTGATGAATCGGGGCTGTATTTGGGTCTGGGTATGGCGGCATTGACCAGTTTCGGTTCCTGGTTCTACTCGGATAAGGCAGCGCTGGCAGCCTATCAGGCACAACCGATCGCCCGTGAGCAGGCTCCCGAACTCTACGATATGGTGGCTCGTTTGAGCGATCGCGCCGAGATTCCCATGCCAAAGCTGTTTATTGCTCCCACTCAATCTCCAAATGCGTTTGCCACGGGACGTGACCCCCAACATGCCACGATCGCAGTGACGGAGGGCATTACGAAGCTGTTAAACCAGCAAGAGCTAGAAGGCGTGATTGCCCACGAACTGACCCACGTAAAAAACCGGGACACATTGACTCAGGCAGTAGCGGGAACGGTTGCCGGAGCTATTACCTTTTTGGGTAGATTGCTGAGCTTGGGTGCATTGTATGGACCCGTTACCCGTGACGATCGCCGGGGCGTTAATCCATTTGGGTTGTTGTTTCTCATCGTTCTAGCTCCCCTGTCAGCAATGTTGATCCAACTTGCCATTTCTCGCACTCGTGAGTTTGCGGCTGATTTGGGTTCTGCTGAAATTACAGGCAACCCATCCGCTCTGGCTCAAGCGCTAGAGAAACTGGAAACAGCGGGTCGTCAGATTCCTATGCACGGCAACCCGGCAATGTCACCGCTGCTAATTGTGAATCCCATGTCTGTAGAAGGGCTGCAATCCTTGTTTCGCACCCACCCTTCAACGGAAGAGCGCATTCAACGGTTGTTAGCACTGGCACAAAAGCAAACGCCGAGCAAGCCAGCGCTGGTCTAGAGAGCGATCGTAGAAGGGTTTTTCTTTGAAACGGGACGCACCTTGAATGTTAAGGAACGCGGATTTAACAAGGTGCAATTCTTTCTGTAGGGACGTTCCATGGAGCGTCCCTACTATAGAAGGGAAATGTTTCAGATTAATTAATCCACGATCCTAAGTGCCTCTAGACGGCAATCTATAGAATGACAACTACGGCTGCCGTTTAATAAATTTCATGTCACTCGGGTTCAAGTCACAGCTATTGGTCATCACAGGTGCTTAGGATGTTTCTAACCACAAACTTCTTTCGTCCGCCTTTACAAAACAACTATGACTCAGCATGAGGTGACCCAGTGCCTAAATTTAGCAAGAGCGCTGGACTTAATCGTATCTAGCCGACAGATGAATGGCAGCTTGTACGTTTACAATGCGTCTGGACAGGGGCGATCGTGGGATAGCTTTGTGAGCGATTATCCGCTGGAGCGCTTGCAAGCAATGGTCGATCGCAGGCAAGCTCGCCCCAATGTCATCAGTTAGAAGAACGTTAGCAGTGAGAAACCAGTCAAAACTGTTGTAAGAAACGCAAATCGCTTGTGTAAAGGCGGCGAATATCGTCAATTTGGTGCAGCACCATTGCCAGCCGTTCGACGCCCATACCAGCCGCAAAGCCAGTGTAAACTTCTGGGTCAATTCCCACTGCTTTCAAAACGTTGGGATCGATCATGCCACAGCCCATAATTTCCAGCCACCGCCCTTTCCACTGCACATCGACTTCGGCAGAGGGTTCCGTGAAGGGGAAAAAGCTGGGGCGAAAGCGAATGGGTACTTCGCCAAACACTTGCTCTAAAAAGACTTTGATGGTGCCTTTCAGATCAGTGAAAGTCAGCCCCTCATCGACTGCCAAAATTTCGACCTGGTGAAACACAGCCGAATGAGTGGCATCGACAGTATCGCGCCGATAGCAGCGTCCCGGCATGATAATCCGCACGGGTGGATCATTGGTCTCCATGTAACGGATTTGCACTGACGATGTGTGAGTACGCATGATGTTGCCGTCGGGCAGGTAGAGCGTATCCTGCATGTCTCGCGCTGGGTGGTCGGGCAAGAAGTTCAACGCTTCAAAGTTGTAATAATCCGTCTCCATCTCTGGACCTTCGGCAACGGTGTAGCCCAGACCAACAAAAATATCTGTGACCCGATCCATCATGCCGTTGATGGGATGAATGCGTCCTTGAGGGCGATAGACACCAGACATCGTGACATCTAGCGTTTCTGCCTCTAGCTGCGCCTGAATCTGAGCCGACTGCAACGCGGTGCGACGACGATCGAGCTCGGTTTGAATTGCCTCTTTGACTTCGTTTGC
>JBBSHC010000421.1:0-4308 GCA_038253425.1 Leptolyngbyales cyanobacterium
AACGTTGCTCTCGCTGTCGGTCTACCCGGTCATGCTGGTATTGGTGCAGTTATTCAGTACCCGTCTGCGGCAGCAGCAGCTTGAAGTGCAGGAACAGTTGTCTGACTTGAGTGAATTAATTCAGGAAGATATGAGCGGCATCTCTCTGGTCAAAATCTATGCCCAGGAAGACAACGAGCGGCAAGCGTTTCGCCGACGCAACGAAGAATTGCTGGACGCTAATCTGTCGTTGGCGTTAACTCGCAGTACCCTCTTGCCGCTGTTACCAGGTTTAGCCAGCATTGGGCTATTGGTTGTTCTCCGGTTTGGTGTGAGCGCTATTAATGAGGGTGCCATTACAGTAGGTGATTTTGTTGCACTCTTGCTCTACGTGGGGCAACTAGCCTTTCCTGCCGCTTTGCTCGGTTTCACCATTACGGCGTATCAACGGGGTGAAGTGAGCATCGATCGCATTGAAGCTATTCTCAGTGTGAAGCCCAAAATTCAGGATCAGCCAGCGGCGATCGCTCTACCGCGATCGCAAGTCAAAGGGCAGTTAACCGCACACAATTTGACGTTTGCCTTTCCAACCTCAGGCAACGGCAGCAAAGTTGTTAAACCAGCGTTGCAGAATGTTAGTTTTACCATCGAACCCCAAGAAACCGTTGCCATTGTGGGACCCATTGGTTCCGGCAAATCCACCTTAGCTAATGCCTTACCGCGTTTGCTAGATATTGCCCCCGGTCAACTGTTTGTCGATGGACATGACATTACGCACTTACGGCTAACGGATTTGCGCGGTGCGATCGCTTACGTACCGCAAGATAGCTTTCTCTTTAGCACGACGATTAAAAACAACATTCGCTACGGTGAACCAGGCGAAGACGAAACAGCCGTGATTCATGCTGCCAAACAAGCCCAAATTCACAGTGAGATTCTCAACTTTCCTCATCAGTACGAGACGATCGTGGGTGAACGCGGCATCACCCTTTCTGGTGGTCAACGGCAACGCACCGCCTTAGCACGAGCTTTGCTAGTGGATGCGCCCATCCTGATTCTGGACGATGCCCTATCCAGCGTAGACAACCAAACCGCCACCCAGATTTTGCAAAACCTCTCCGAAGGCACAAATCGCAAAACGGTTCTCTTTATCTCCCATCAATTGTCTGCGGCTGCAAGCGCCGATCGCCTGTTTGTGATGGATCAGGGCGAAATTGTTCAGTCGGGCACTCATGCCGAGTTGATTGGTCAGCCAGGGCTATACCAATCACTGTGGAACCAGCAGAAACTAGAGGAAGTTTTGCAGTAAAGACTAACCTCAATGTGAGGCAGAGCAGGCAACGGCGATCGCGGCTTACGGAGAATTCCAGTTAGGAGCGTCCAGCAACCCGTACATTGCTGGCAAACTGCCACATTCCTATGAGCAGAGCGCTCAGAAACAGTAAGCCCATCGCACCCGCTAGTGGATTGCGATCAAACCCTGTTATCCAGAGCGGTACCTGCTGCGAATAGCTCACCAATTGCCCAACATTAACGATGTAATAGCCCCAAACCAGACCTGCATGTAGTCCCATTGGTAGCCCCAAACGATCGCGGCGTTGGTTGCCGTCACGCGGTCCAACAGCGGTATCCCAGCGCGATCGCTTTGCCCAAACTAGCGTTAGTCCCAGCAGCAACAGAGCAGGAAATTGGGGTCTAAAACCGTGAACCAAAGCAAACACAGTGGCGTCCGCCCAAAGCACTACATTCGCACGATAATCGCGCTGGAGTTCGTCCAGCAGCCAGCCTCGAAACAGTAACTCTTCGGCAAAACCAATGCCTAGCGCTACTAGCAGTCCTTCCAAAATTACCCTCAGTAAGGCGATCGTCGGCATCTGCCAGACCAGCCAGCCAAAGCTTCCTTGCGTCACAAAGAGCGCTAGTAAACTGAACAGCCCGATCAATAACCCTGCCAGCAACTCCAGACCAAAGCGCCTGGAAAACTCCAGCCCGTAGACCCAGAGTAAATTAGACTGACGATATACCCATCGCCCCCACAATCGCACCAGCAAAATAAATTCAACGTAAAGCACCAGCAGCCTCACAATGTTGACCGTGTTGCTGTCCTTCACGACGCTGTAGAGCGGCAGCGCGATCGGTGCCCAAAGCAACAGCAGCACCAGTAAAAAAGCTATAAGCCTTACTGGAGCCGGGTACCGAGCAAGCTGAGATAAGGCTGGCTTCAATGGCGTCAGATTACAGATTACTCGTCCGGCTCGATCGTGCTGCTCAACCCGTGACCGTTCAGTGTTTCGCTGTAAAACTCTGCGTGCTCTTGAGCGCAAGTGATGACCAGCGCTAAGCCGTTGGTGTGCGCCTCCATCATGATGTCAACTGCTTGAGGCTGCGTCAAATTGGGCACTGTTGTGATCAAAGTCTGCACTACATGCTCCATCGAGTTGTAGTCGTCGTTGTGAAGCAAAACGCGATAACGGGGCGCAAGCTTGCGAACCGTTGAACGCTGTTCAATGGTTTCGACAGACACTGCTCTATCCTCTCCGTGAACAATTTACAGTTAGTTAAAAGGGGTTTGGCGTCGCTCTCAAAGAATGCTTCCGCTATGACCTGTTACAAAGTATAACAGCTACACAATAAATGCAGCTAGAAGCAAGTCTGCCCTAATAACGTAGGCAAAGCGCTAGTGCTAATACTGAGAGAGCTACCTAAAAACCTACTCCATCTACATTACTTCATTCCGGTCGTAGCATTCAATTTCAGCTTCGGGCCCCTTTGCGGCTAGCCTTAGGGCTGCCATCTTCCCCAAGCTCCATACGTATTTATGCATACCTGGAGTCAGAATGTTCTTAGTTGGCAGCAAGTACGTGTGCGGTACCCAGAACCCTGCACGTGTAGATTTCAGTATTATGGCGGCGGTGAGAACATAGCTTGACCGCTTAAGATTGAGGAGGCTCTAAAACTGCGCTTACCTCATGGGTTTTTCTTCAAAGCACACGCTTAGCAATAATAAAACGCCACATTTCCAGCCTTGTCAGATCGTCTGCCTGGAACATGAATCCAGTTGTCTGTACGCTGAAGTTATTCAAATTATCGAAAGTCGCCAAATCTGTTGGGTACGCCCGTTAGCGTTAGCGATCGGGTTGACGGATGCCGTTGCGTCTAACGGAGATGCCTCTGAGCCAACAGAATACTACGATCTGCGCCAAGATTCTGATTTGCTTTGGCCTCTCTCGCTTTTTCGCGCTGCCCTTGATATAGAAGCTTTACCTCTGCTTACTCGGCTCTACGCGTCCGATCGCGATCTAACTGATGTCAACAATAACAGTGCTGGCTACCAACCCTTCAGGCAGTTTATTCATCAGGTTTGGCAAGCCCATTCAGATAGCTTTCAAGCGGTAGATTGATCGAGCATCGTATTGTCAATGTCGTCACAAGCGCCTTTGTAGTTGAAAATAATCGCCATCAAGCAAGGCTAACATCTACATTCAAGCTGTCATGTTAGAGGTGGAGAAACATTTCATGGACTAGCGACGAGCTGAATTCGACCTGCATCCATTTCAGACATCAATAGCTCAAGGGCTTCAAAATCAACGTCTGAAATATGACCCAGACGAGTGAGTTCATAGTTGATCTCATTTTCAATGTCAGGTGTTAGTTGTTTGATATAGAGAGCTTTTTCGACAAGATGCCGGATAAGGACGGTACTTTTCATTTTGAGTAACAGGAACTCTGCTTAAATCTTCTACTGCCTACCAATTAAAAGAAGTGATCTAACCCTGAAGTTTTATGTGATTCAAATCACCTAAAGACGGTGGCATATGCTTTGGGTGGGTAAGACATAGAGAAGTGATTAGCACTCAGCTTGGAGTCTATTCAGTTTGATTGAGTCTGACTACTTGTTGGCTGAGTCGTTAACTAAGGCGCATTGTACATTCCAGCAGTAAGCGCTGGTTTGCCATTGCATAAGGTTGGATCTTCACCGCTTGACGGAAGGCTTGAATTGCTGCTGGATAGTTATTTAGAGCAGCATGGCACAACCCTAAACCGTGTAGCGCACCAAAGTGGGCAGGGTTCAAATGGAGCACCATTTCGCAATCGGCGATCGCGTCCTGGTATTGCCCCTGCATGTAGTAGAGCACCGCCCGTCGATTCCAGGCTTCGGCAAAGTCAGGCTGGCTTTGAATCAGTGCCGTCAGAATGCCCTCTGCTTGAGACACATCGCCTGCCTCTAGCAACGTTTGAGCATGACGGAGCCGCTCTAAACTGAGAGTACCCTTTTGCTCAAACCAGAGCCGCCAAAGTGCTTGCGTAGCGCGATCGCGAATAGATGCA
>JBBSHC010000422.1:0-4302 GCA_038253425.1 Leptolyngbyales cyanobacterium
GGACTGTGGCTGATACATTTGAACATCGCTGTATGACTCAGCCATCTTCAGCCGTTGCTCGATAGAATAAAGTCTTTCGCGATCGAAGCTGCTATGTTGCCCAGGGAAGAACTACTAAAAGGCGTTGAAAATCGGGACGCGATCGCACGTGTCGTTGACCAGGCAGATCAGGCAATTAAAACCTGGGAAGTCGTGCTCACTGATTTTTTATCGCCACCAGAAATGGCAGAAATTCAGCGGGCGTTTAGCCGCTTAGCGGAAGTGCAAATGGTCGCGTGGGGCGGCTACCCGCAAGCAGAACGGCAACGGCTGGCGATCGCACGCACCGAAATACCTCTAGACACGGCTCAAGTGGAAATTGCGGCATTGGACATTGCTGGCAACTTTCTGTTTGATCTGGCAACCCATCGCGACTTTTTGGGGGCAGTGTTGGGTACGGGCATTGTGCGCGACAAATTGGGCGATATCATTGTGCTGGGTGAACGAGGGGCACAAGCGATCGCGGTTCCTGAACTCGTAGAATTCTTAGAATTGCACCTGACCCAGGTTCGCTCTGTACCCGTCAAAACCCGCCGCATGGATTTGGCTGAGCTTAAGGTGCGAGAACCCAAAAAGAAAGAACTAGCCACCGTAGAAGCATCGTTACGGTTAGACGCGATCGCCTCTGCTGGCTTTGGCATGTCGCGGAGCAAAATGGCGGACTTGATTAATAGTGGCGATGTCCGCGTGAACTGGAAGGAGATTAGCAGCGCCAGCCATGCCGTCAAGTCGGGTGATTTAATCGCCATTCGCGGTAAGGGGCGCGTTGAAGTGGGCGAAATCGCTGTGACCAAAAAAGATCGCTATCGGGTGCAGTTAACACGGTTTGTTTAGCACAGCCCTTGAAGTTACGTCAGCAGTGGGCTGTAAGTGGCTTGTAGCAGTCAGCAGTCAGCGGTCAGCGGTTAAAGCTCAAAACTCAGCACTCAAAATTAAAATCTCTTTTTTAAATGCCTCTCAAGGCTACGGAGACATTGGTCAAACTGAAAGCTGATGGCTGAAAGCTGATCGCTCTTAGTAAGGCAGTGGACGCGATCGCGCGGCTAGAGCGGCTTTGATTGTGAAGAAATTTCACGCTAAGTTGTCCTGCTTACTCATAAAACGCGCGATCGCACCGCACCATCTGAAACTTGTTAGATCTTTTTGTAACTATTCCTTTACAATAATTTACGTAGTGTTACAAATTGCGTGAGGGATTTCCTCGTAATCCTAAGCAATTCAGCGTAATTCACTCTAGGAGACTTCAAATGGCAATTACTTTCGAATCTGCACGGTCTATTTTTTCCGGCACTCAGATTGCCGATGTTGTGCCAAAAACCATTGAATCGTTCAATCAGCTCAATGCTGAAGAACAACTGGCACTCATTTGGTTCGTCTATACAGAAATGGGTAAAACGGTTACTGTTGCGGCTCCAGGTGCGACCAGCATGGTGATTGCTCAGGGCATCTTGGAACAAATCAAGCAGATGCCGCCTGCTGCCCAAACTCAGGTGATGTGTGATCTGGCAAATCGTGCCGATACGCCCATCTGCCGATCGTATGCGTCCTTCAGCATGAACCTCAAGCTCGGGTTCTGGAATCAACTCGGCGAGTGGATGGAACAAGGTCTGGTAGCCCCCATTCCACCTGGCTACAAGCTGTCTGATAAAGCGAAGACGGTGCTGCAAGCGATTCAGGAAGCTGATTCGGGTCAGCAAATTACGATCTTGCGGAATACGGTCGTTGATATGGGGTTTGACCCAACCGCTCCAGGCAGCTACAAGCGAGTAGAAGACCCGGTTGTAGTACCCACAGACATGGCTGCGCGGACTCAAGTCAGCATTGAGGGCGTAACAACCCCGGCTGTGCTGAACTATATCAACAACATGAACGCCAATGACTTTGAAGCCGCTTTAAACCTCTTTACCCCTGAAGGCGCACTGCAACCCCCGTTCAAGCGCCCGATCGTGGGTCGAGATGCCATCCTTGCGTATATGCGTGAAGAATGCCAGGGTCTCAAAATGATGCCAGAGCGAGGCATTGTTGAAGCCGTAGAAGAAGGCTATACCCCCATCAAGGTGACGGGTAAAGTGCAGTCTCCGTGGTTTGGTGCGAGCGTTGGTATGAACATTGCTTGGCGCTTCCTGCTTGATCCTCAAGGAAAGATTTTCTTTGTGGCAGTCGATCTGCTTGCATCACCGAAAGAATTGCTCGACCTGGTGCGTCGGTAGATCTAACGGGGTCTCTGCAAGCACAGTGAGGCGTTCATAGCTTGTAGAGATCGCCTCGCAGTACTGCGATCGCTCAAGTTCATCTTCCTTTGAGCGATCGCAATACATCACTCTTTACACAGAGTCTCTTTAATCGTTGCTTGCTACTGGTCACGATTCAAGTCAGACTACAAAAGCGATTTTTTATACAAGCAAAGCCACAGGGGTTAGGGCAGGTTGCAGGGGTGAAACCCTTTTGATTCGACTGTCTTCACTCCTCTGGCGACAGCTAGACATCGATCGCGGTTTCGGTTCATCAGATAGAGGATTACGGCATGGCAACTTATAAAGTCAGACTTGTTAATGAGGCGGAAGGATTAGATACCACCATTGATGTAGCTGACGATCAATACATTCTTGATGCGGCTGAAGATAACGACATTGATCTACCCTTCTCTTGTCGGGCAGGCGCATGTTCGTCTTGCAATGGCAAGTTGCTTGAGGGCTCTGTAGATCAGTCCGATCAATCCTTTTTGGATGATGATCAGATTGCTGCTGGCAACGTATTAACCTGCTACGCCTATCCCACCTCTGACTGCACAATTCAAACTCATGCAGAAGACGCACTCATGTAAGGCGTGTATTCTCGTTCCCAGTAACGAGGGTCTTTAAGCCGTGTAGGGGCACCACTTGGAGGTGCCCTTCATCATTTAAGGGCAGTGTGTAAGGGCGGTAGAGGTATATAGACTGAATAAAAGCAGACGGACCAGAGGCGACTGCTAAACAAACGTTTAAGCGTAGGCTGTACTGTCTGCGATCGCGGTCGGTGATTTGTAACGGATGCAGCTTTAAATTACTGCGATACAGTCAATTTCAACTATCACATCCTTGGGCAACCGCGAGACCTCTACACAGGCACGGGCAGGCGCGATCGGTGCTTCAAAATAGTCTGCATACACCGCATTCATCGCTGCGAAATCATTCATATCTTTTAGAAAGACAGTGGTTTTAACCACATCGGCTAACGTTGCGCCAGCAGCAGTCAAAATTGCACTGAGATTCGCAATCACCTGTTCTGTCTGAGCAGTAACATTGTCTTCACCCACAATTTCTCCTGTTGCTGGATCCAGCGCAATTTGCCCTGCCACAAACACCATCTGCCCACTTGCAGCGATCGCCTGGTTATAAGGACCAACAGGTGCAGGCGCAAGCTCTGTACGAATAATTCTGCGAGACATAGTGAGAAAGGTTAGAGGATAAGGGCTAAAGGCTAAAAGCAGGATTTTCTGTCACCTTTTAGATTTTAATATCACACTTCACTCTCAACCGAATTAATCCAGTTCTAGTGAATGACAGCAGGTTCTTAGCCTTCAGCCTTTAGCCTTTCCACTCCTGGTCGAATGCCATAGTGCCGATAGCGCCAGTAGTCCTGCAAAATGCGATCGTGATCAAAGCATAGGTTGGTGGGAATACGCCAGGACTCAAACACATCCAGATGCTTGGCATCATCCCCTGCCTGTGGGTTCCCCTGAGCCGTTGCCACAAACACAATGCTGAGCGTGTGCTGACGCGGGTCGCGGACGGGGTCTGAGTAAACATGAAATTGTTCGATCAATTCGACCTGTAAGCCCACCTCTTCTTCAGCTTCACGTTTGGCAGCCGTTTCTACCGCTTCGCCGTAATCGACAAAGCCACCCGGCAATGCCCATCCATAAGGCGGATTGAGCCGTTCGATGAGCACGATCGGGCGATGGGGGCGATCGACCAATTCAATAATGATATCGACAGTGGGTGTTGGGTTGCGGTGAGCCACAGAGGTCTTTCATCCGATAGGTTTTAACCTTGGAACACCATGATAGAGTCAAACCAACGCCTATTGCACCGTACTGTAATGACTTCTCCCGTCTCGCACCCGTCGGTCTCGCTGCCCAGAGTGAGTGGTATTTTGCTGCATCCCACCTCTTTTCCGGGGCGCTTTGGCATTGGCGATTTAGGGCCACAAGCCCGTGAGTTTGTTGATTTTCTAGCTGAGACGGGGCAACAGCTTTGGCAGGTTTTGCCACTGGGACCCACA
>JBBSHC010000423.1:0-4294 GCA_038253425.1 Leptolyngbyales cyanobacterium
AGAAGCATTATGGAAATTGCGCCTTATATTAATATCGATCCCGATATTCATCATGGTAAACCTGTCATTAGTGGCACTCGCGTTCCCGTTTCGTTAGCGATCGGTTCTCTTGCTAGCGGTATGAGCATGGAGGAAGTCACCAAAGAATATGAGTTGACTAATGAACAACTGCAAGCCGCTTTAACTTATGCGGCAACGCTGGTTGCTCAAACCGATGTCATACCATTAGGAGCCTAAATTTTGAACGTATTGGTTGATGAAAACCTACCGCGTTCCCTCGCTTCACAAATTGCGGCATTAGGTTTCACGGTGCAGGATGTACGTGACATTGGACTGCGAGGGAGACCGGATACTGAAGTGATGGCAGTAGCAACAGCAACGGATGCCGTTATCATCACAAAAGATAGAGGTTTTACCAACGCCAAGACCTGGGATGAAAGCTTTACGGCTGGCGTTATTTTCATCAACCTTCCAGATGACCTTCCTGCTAGCGTTGTAAACGCCAAAATTATCGAACTACTCGCTCAACGTCTGCCGATGTCACTGCTGGGCGCGGTTACAAGTGTAGAACTGCGACGCGCCCTCTCTCGTAAAGTGCGACGTAGAGACTAATTGAGAAGTGAGCTAAAGGGCTGACGCAGCTCTTTTAACATCTCGCGCAGGCTGTTTCGCCAGTAGGGGGGATGATTGCCGAGTAGCGTCGAGACTTTTTTGAGAGAGAGGACAGAGAAGGCAGGACGCTTGGCGGGGGTGGGGTATTCGGGGGTAGTGATGGGGATGACGCGCTGGATTTTGAGCGGGAAACCGAGTTGGTGTGCTTCTTCAAAGATGGCGATCGCAAGTGTTCGCTGCCAACTAAAGTTCAGCAAGGCGGTGAATCGCGTGCTATAGCTGCCGTCAGTGCCATTCAACTAAAGGTGATTTGAGAGCAAGTGGAGGCGTTGAAGGCGTGCTTCTGCACCCATTTCTCCACGATCGCTGAAGACTGCCATCGCGCTCAACGTCAGCGTGCGATCGAAAACCTGCTTCCACATTAAAAATCGCCTCTATGATAGTTCCATGCAAACTCAACTCCCGCCACGACTGCATCCCCGCCCGTTTTTAAAGTGGGCAGGTGGCAAAGGTCAGCTCATTCAACAATACATTCCTCACTTTCCTAGCCAATTTTCGCGGTATTATGAGCCGTTTTTGGGGGGTGGTGCGGTTTTTTTTCATCTTTTACCCACTCGCTCGCAGTTGATGGATCTGAATCCTGAGCTAGTGAATGTCTACCGTTGCGTGAGAGATCAGGTTGAGGCATTGATTGACCGTTTAAAGGAGCATCGCGATCGTCATTGTGCTGATTATTACTATCAAGTTCGTGCCAATGCCGAAGGATTACCTGTTGAGAGAGCGGCACGACTCATTTATTTAAATAAAACTTGCTTTAACGGCTTATACCGCGAAAATTCTAAAGGGCAATTTAATGTCCCTATTGGCAGCTATAAAAAACCGACGATTTGTGATGTTGAGTTGCTGTACACCACATCATCAGTGCTGCGATCGACTCGTATTGAACAAAGCCCGTTTGAAAGCGTACTGGACGATGCCAAGAGCAGCCAGGATTTTGTCTATTTTGACCCGCCCTATCACCCCATCAGCACGACCAGCAAGTTCACATCCTATAACCGCTATGCCTTTACACCAGACGACCAGATGCGCCTACGCGATACCTTTGTAGCGTTGGCAAAGCGCGATGTGAAAGTTATGCTGTCAAACTCTGATTGTCCGTTTATTCGAGACCTCTATGAAGGCTTTAAGATTCGCACGATCGTTGCCTCCAGAGCAATTAATTCAAACGCCGAAAAACGCGGGAAAATTACAGAAGTCTTAGTCACATCCTATGGCTAAAACTATTGAATACCTGCGTTTTGAGTTTTGAGTTTTGAGGTGCTTCCCCTGCTTTCCCCGCTTCCTCTACGCCCCCTGCCTTTTACCTTCTGCCCTTTGCGCCCATGAATCCTCTTCTTCCCGACATCGAAACCCTTTCGCTGGCAGAACAAGTTGCTCAAATGGTTGTGGTGCGCGCATCGGGCTATCTGTTTAACCATCAGATTCAGTACCCGCTTTGGGAACCGACCGCAGCGACGTTGCAGCATTTGATTCAAACCCTGGGCGTTGGTGGGGTGATTTTGCTGGGCGGCAGTGCCGGAGAAGTAGCCTTACGATCGCAGCAGCTTCAAGGCTGGGCAACTATTCCCTTATTGATGGCAGCGGATGTAGAAGAAGGCGTGGGACAGCGTTTTGCCGGAGCAACCTGGTTTCCGCCACCAATGGCATTGGCAACTGTGGCACAGACGTTTCCCGATCGCGCGGAGCAGTATGCCGAACAACTGGGAGACATCACTGCACAAGAAGCACGGGCAATCGGACTCAACTGGGTGCTGGCTCCGATCGTGGATGTGAATAACAATCCGGCTAATCCGGTGATTAATGTGCGGGCGTTTGGTGAAACCCCTGCCATTGTGAGCCAGTTGACGACCGCCTTTCTGCGCGGTGCCCAACGTCATCCGGTGCTAACTGCTGCCAAACATTTTCCGGGTCATGGTGATACGGCGGTTGATTCGCATTTGGATCTCCCCGTGCTGCCTCATTCGCTAGAGCGGTTGGCTCAAGTCGAACTGCCACCCTTCAAAGCAGCGATCGCTGCGGGTGTAGATGCTGTCATGAGTGCCCATCTTCAGATTCCTGCGCTTGATCCAGAGTTTCCTGCCACGCTTTCGTACCGAATTCTCACGCAGTCGTTGCGGCAGTCATTGGGCTTTGATGGCTTGATTGTCACTGACGCGCTGGTCATGGGTGCCATTGCAAACCGCTATGGTGCAAACGAAGCTGCCATTTTAGCGATCGAAGCAGGGGCAGATGTACTGTTAATGCCGTTAGACCCAGCAGGCGCGATTGAGGCGGTATGTGCTGCCGTTGCAACCGGACGGATCTCAGCAGCCCGTATCCAAGCGTCGGTGGAGCGTCTCTGGCGGGCAAAGTACAAAGTCTGCGCTCCGGCGGTATCAGGTGGCACGTCTCATGACTGGGAGCAGCGATCGCCCGGAGGAGTAGACACTCAACCGCTAACCGCGTTACTGGCGCAACCACAAGCGCAGTCAACCGTTGCCGCTCTGTTGCGAGATTCCATGCAGGTTTATCATCCGACGCCCTCTCGTCTTAGCCGCTCCACTGAGAGTCAAAACCGCCGTAACCTGATCATGGTGGATGATGCGTTGGCATGTGATGGCTTGGGACGGCAAACTCCCGCGATCGCGCATCCCCAAACGCTGGGCTATCAGCTTCAAGTCGTCGATCGTCACACGCCTGTGATCGCGCCTCATGCCGAGGCACAAATTGGGATGCCAACCCTACTGCAACTCTTCATTCGGGGCAACCCTTTTCGGGGCAGTGCAGGCTTAGATCAAAGGGCGTATGACTGGTTTCAGGCTCTGGTTGCCGCCGATCAACTGCTGGCATTAGTTATTTACGGCAGCCCTTACGTGCTCAAAACGTTTTTACCTGATCTGCCGTCCGATGTTCCTTACGTGTTTAGCTACGGGCAAATGCCTCAAGCACAGGCGATCGCGCTGGAGGCATTGTTCACGCCTGCTCACGCAACCGGGTCGGCAACGCAACCGTGAAGGTTGTCCAACCGTTGTCGCTGCTCACGGCGATCGTGCCGCCTAACTGCCCCACCAATTTTTGCACTAGCGCCAACCCTAAACCCGTGCCTTTCTGATGGCCGATTACCGCATTTTGTACTCGATAAAATTTTTCAAACACATGGGGCAGTGCCGCTGCTGCGATGTCTCCTTGATTGGTAATCGTAAAAACAAAGTTTGAAGCGGCATTTAAGGTGGTTGATGGCTGCGTTAGCTCAAGATTTAAAGCAATGCTGCCACCCGCGATCGTGTATTTGCAGGCGTTATTGAGCAATTCGGTCAAGATTCTGCCAAGGCTTTTGGGGTCTGAAACTAACGGTGGTAGTTTCGCAGCCACTTTAACCGTCAGCGTTTGCTGTAGAGATTGTACACGCGATTCAAACGGTTCCACAATCACAGGAATCCAGGTTTGCAACATTAGCGGCTGCGGTGAGAGGTCATAGACGTTAGCCTCCAACCGCTGCAAATCTAATAGGTCATTGAGGAGTGCCATTTCACGATCGCACTCAGCATCCAAAAGGTCTAAGTAACGCGATCGTAGCTCTACACTATCAGTGATTTTTAATAGATAAATGGCAGTTTTAATGTTAGACAGAGGCGCACGTAAA
>JBBSHC010000424.1:0-4293 GCA_038253425.1 Leptolyngbyales cyanobacterium
CGCTTCCTGTTCTAAAGCTGCTTGTTGTTTATGGAGGATTGCCAAGTTTTTTTCAATCTGGCTCAGGCGATCGCTCGACATTCAGTAGACTCCAGAATGGATGATTCAGTTGTAAGGGCAGTATTTCTCTGTTCTAACCTATTTCTTCACGCTTTCAGCGTTCCATCCCCGATGCTTTCAGAGCCTTCAGCCCCGAAGCGATCGGATGATTGCTACTGCGTCTTGTGAACTTGACGCTGGAAGCGAAAACGCTTGCCTTTCCAATTAAAGTAGTCTTAGTCAAACCAGAAGCGATCTCATCTGAATCAGGAACGTTTCGATCTCAAACAGGACTGTTCTGACTTGAAACCGGAACGTTTCGATCTCAAGCAGGAAGATTCTCATTTCAAACGGGAACGATTCCGTTGGAACGCTCCGCGATCGCACTTCAAACAAGACCATTGCTGTTTCAACCCGCATCATTCCGACTTGAAATAGGAATCGTCTCACTTGAAACAGGAATGGTCTCACTCAGAACAAAAACGTTCTCATCTGAAACTGATACGTTGTCAACCCTTACTTTCATCGTCTCTTTCAAAGTTGGACTACTGGGTGTACAACTTTCCAACTCAACCTCAAAATGCTGGAGTTTGCCCCCCTAGCCCCCCAATTTTGGGGGGAACCGGACTTCTGCTGCTTGGAGAATGCGGGCGAGGACGGTTTGCAAGTCACTTAACACGTCTTCGTTGGTGAACCTTAACACTTGGTAGCCAAACGATCGAAGCTTTTCTGTTCGAGCTTCGTCAGAAGCTTCTTGCTGAAGATGAATATCCCCATCGACCTCAATTACCAACTTGCAGGATGGACAATAAAAGTCAACGATGAACCGTCCAACGGGATGCTGACAGCGAAACTTGAGTCCTGCCAATTGACGACAATTTAAGGCGCTCCATAATTGCGCTTCAGCAGGAGTCAGATGCTGGCGTAGCTGCCGAGCAGCCTGCTCAATTCGCGGGGTAGTGCCACGAATGCGAGGATAGTCTTTGGACATTGATAGGGCAGAGTAGAGAGTCTTTCTAGAGTTCCCTACCTCTCATCAAAGTCCCCCAGCATATAGCCTTCGGCATTCAAGAAAGGGGATTAGGGGGCAGGTAGAAGCAAAAGCCGTCTCCTAACCCCCAATTTTGGGAGAGCCAAACCTTCAAAGTCCCCCAGAATTGGGGGATTAGGGGGCGCAGTGCAGGATTCAGCGGCTGTAAACCACCCAAAACAAAAACGTTCCCGCTGTAAACGAGAACGTTCTGACTGCAAACAGAAATTGCCGTGTTTGGGTTTACACCGCTGATGGTTGGGGCTTTGCCTTTTTCGCCTTCCGCGCAAACCGTTGCCCCAGTTCATCCACCACCGAGTCCAACCCTGCGCCCTGCCCACTGGCTTTCGCGTAGGTATACACCTGTAACGCTGCCGCATAGGCTTCACTGCCCACCGTCACGTAGGTATCATCCAGCAATTCTTGTAGCTGTGCTAGCGCTACCACAATGGGGTACATCGCTTCAAACAACTGCACATCCTTCCGCATTTCGTCCAGGTCAAAGGAACGCGGCAAAAAGTCTGGGTTCTGCGTGGCAACTTCCAGCGCCTTGCTGACAAACGCTCGACTTTTATCGCCCAGCTTGGGCAGCGCTTTGCGCTCCTCAGTCGTCAGGTCAATTAAGAACGGTAGCTTGTCTTTTACGGTAGCGATCGCGCTCATCACCGCCTCGCGGTTTGTTTGGGTCAGCGTTGCACTAATTTGGTTCGTCATGGTGAGTAGATGCCTTGAAAGGTTGACTGCTTTAGAGTGCCCCGGCACCCCCCCGACAGTAACGGGTTACTTCATGACGTACTGCTCAAGATAGTGCTCAAAGCGTGCTGTTAATTGCTCAGTGGTGAGGGCTTGCGTCCAGTATTCTGTTACGGCATGACCAAACGCCCAGGCATTGCGATCGGGCGTCGTGGCATTATTCAGCAACAGCGACCACAAACCCAGCAGGTCAAACGAACGGGCATTGGCACGATCGGCAGTGAGCAGCGCAAACAGGTCGTATGCCATCTGGAGTTTGCCTAGCACGATGGGCAGTTGCTCGACGGGAATCTGCTCTGCCAGCAAATACGCCAGCGTTGGCGATCCAGTAGTCAGCGTTGAGATAAAGCGCAAGACGGGACTCTTGAGGAGTGCGGTGAGTCCCTGGGTGGTCGTCATCTGAAACGTGTAGTGGTCGATGATTTTAGCGGCAGCGATCGTGCGGGCATCCAGATTTCGCAAAAAACGGGCGAGCCGTAGCTGCTTGGCGGGATCGATCGCCTGCATGAGACCCACCGAGAGTAAATCCAGTCCCCAGGCAGTGCGACCCGTTTGCACATCGCCCGTCACGATCGGCACCACCAGGTTGCACCAGTCACCCAGCAGCTTGGCGCGATACTCGGTCGCCTCTCGGATGGCGATTTCTTTCGGGCGATCACCCCATTCCCAATCGTAAGGCGGTGTCCACTCGCGCAGGGGTCGCAAGCGATCGACCTGGGTGACCACTGCAATGGCAGGTAAATCAGCGATCGTTGCCTTCGCATCCTTGAGAAAATCCACATCCATTTGCAGTGCCGGATCGAGGGCAGGCGTTACCAGCAGCAGCAAATCTGCCTGGGTGATATAGTCCAACACTTGCTCCCGCAGATCGGTGCGGTCTGCCTGCTCGTAGCCCGGAGTATCCCATAGCGTGAGCGTTTCGCCCGTGTCTGCCTGCCAGTGATAATCCTGAAGGCGATCGGTGCTGGGTAAGACATCCACCTCAGCGCGGCGATCGACAAACAATGTGTTGATCAGGCTGCTTTTGCCTGCTCCCGTTCGTCCCACCAGCAGGATATTGACAGGCTTCTGCGCCACCACTTCAGTCGGTTCCGCCTGCGACAGAATCTCGCGGAGCGTTTGCGTTTTGGCTTTGGGCAAGGCTGGCTGTGCGGCGGGTAATTCCAGGTTGGCAGATTCCCCCCCATACAGCGCGATCGCCTGTCTACCCAGATTTGTCAATGCTGCCTCGCGCAACAACTGCCCCAGATTACCGAGTAATGCCTGAGTCGCACGATTGCTCGATTGTTGGGTTGCCATCCGTGCGATCGCCGCCACCGGATTCAACAGCCACTGTGCCCAGTTCCACACCTGCAAGACCTTTCGCGCCGACGGTTCCAGCTTTTGATACATCTCATAGGCTTGATATGCCTGCCCGATCGTCACCTGGTTCAGTGCTGGCGACAGCTTTTGCATCCACTGATCCATATCATCCACGGTGCCCCGCATGAGTGCGTAGGCTTGCGGCACATAGATTTGCAGCAACGGACGCTGCACCTGGGGGTAATAGATGTGGGCAACGGCTTCCACCACCTGCTGACACCGCCCCCAAAACTCAGCCCAACCCTCCCACAGCGGCGGGTCAGTACGGGCATCTGCCAAAATTTTCTGTAGGGCGACTTCAGCCTGACGAACGGTACTGCTAGAGGGCAAAGTCGAGGCTTTGGTTGCATCTGCGTCTGCTTCTAACTCTTCCGTGACCTCGGCTACAACTGCTTGCACTTGCGCTAGTACTGGCTGGGTCCACTTCACTAAGAGCAATCGCCAGAGTACAAACATGACCACCACGACGCCCCAGATCCAGCTAATGCCCCACTGCTGAATCTGCAACCCCGCTGCCACCATAAGAAAGCTCACAATTCCAGCGATCGGGAGTCCCAATGCCATCCACTGCCACAGTTTTAACCGCACCATTACTCTAGTCTCAGCGCTTTGTCTTTAGTGTAGGCAATGCAGCGCGAAAGGAATGATGGGAATGCGAGAGAAGCTGTGCGAGAAAGAATGAAGGTGATAACGGGAAAGCGTAGGCAGTTTTTTAGTGCGTTGGCGCGAATGACTGTAGCGATCGATCACTGGCTAGTTTCCAGGTGTTCGCTTTCACGATGCTGCTTCTAACTATTTTGTCTGGCTGCTCTGCAAATGAGTCTGAAGCGTTGACTGTAGCTGAGCGATCGAAAAAGGTTGCACGGGTAAATAGCCAGAGAGAACGGCTAACGCGGTTGTGATAGCGATCGCGTTGAGGACAGCATTGCCTTTGTTTAAGAGTGACTCAGACATAACGACTTCAGAAAGCAGGATTACTATAGTTATGTCATCTTTCTTCAGTCATACCCGTGACAGCGTAGCCCTAACCCTGTAATTCGCGTCACAGCTAATTGCGATTTGCATCACATGTTGGAAAAAAGGCTAAAGGCTGAAAGCTGAAAGCTGAA
>JBBSHC010000425.1:0-4277 GCA_038253425.1 Leptolyngbyales cyanobacterium
GACTAGCCTGAGAATTTTCTGAGCCTAATAAGCTTTACTGCGTGAAAGCAAGCATCGCGTTTAAGCTGTCTTCCATTGAGAAGCAAACGGCGCTGCAAAAATAGCGTGTTTACGTCGCTGCTGGTGAACCCTACAAAGCTGTTCTATTGAAATTTGGCAGGTACCGCCGCGATCGCCAGTCTTAGGTAGTAATATCTTTGCTCATGCCAGCGATCGTCAGCCTTTAACTCTTAACTCTGATTACTGAAGCCGTTGTGTCTTGGTTGCTTACGCAGGCTACCTCGCTAAAGCAATTAGGCTAAAGCAATTAGGCAATTTTATGTCCTGCCGCTGTAATCAACTGCTTAAAGGTTTCTTCAGACGCTTGAGCTTCGACAGTGACTGTTTTGGTGTCTGTGTCGATATGGATTTTTGCATCGGGTTCAGACGTTAAGATAGTTTCTTTTAACTCTTCAGCCGCTTCAGGGCTGTTGATAGTAGGAACATTTAATATAAGTGCCATAACCGTTACTTCACTCCAATTGCTGTTGATTAGGGCTATTTTCTCCGATCGCTACTACCGTTGCACCTACCTAAAGCATAGAATGCACCCGTCTAGAAGGGCGGACTTGCTCTAGTAACGGTCGGTATAGTAAATGTAATGGGAACATAAAGGCACGCTTGCTAGTCAACCTCTGTCTGTAGTGTGAAACTTTCCTGAAAGATGCTCGGTGATTGCTTGTTGAGTAGAGGTTTTGTTGTAGAGCGAGATCCGAAACTGCTTCTGATTGATGACAGAGACGCTGAAAGACAGAGAGCTTGAAAGCTAAAAACCTAATGGTTTCTGAGGTCTTACTACGGTTATTCAGTTTTTCTAGTATTCAGTCTTTCTAGCTCAATAAGTGCGCTGAGTATGGAAGGCGATCCCTACTCGCACAGCATCAACTTAAGTAGATTTGCGGACTTTGATTAGGCGGTTTCATTGTAAATCTAAGAATAAGCTGGAACGGTTACGGATGATTACGCGCCGTCTGAACTGTTACTAATGATGTAAGACTTCCCCGGTGTCGTCATCTAAACGGTTTTCGAGACACTCTGCAACCTTCACACGCTATGCTGGGCAAAATTCTCGGGGGACGCTACCAAATTATTAGTCACCTAGGTGGTGGCGGGTTCGGACAAACGTATTTAGCTAGTGATTTGCATCTGCCTGGGAAGCCCCAATGCGTGGTCAAACAACTTCAGCCTAGAACGACCGATCCCGATGCTCTTCAGGCAGCACGGCGACTATTCAACACTGAAGCAGAAGTGCTTTACACATTAGGCAGTCACGAGCAGATTCCCAGACTCTTTGCACACTTTGAAGAAGCGCAAGGTTTTTATCTGGTGCAGGAATTTATTGAGGGTGAGGTGCTCAGTCAAACGCTGAAGCTTCAACCGCAGTTTGGTGAAATGGAAGTGATTCACTTACTGCAAGATAGCTTGACAGCGTTGGAGTTTGTGCATCAGCAACAGGTGGTACACCGCGATATTAAACCATCCAACTTGATTCGGCGTAAGAGCGATCGACGCTTAATTCTGATTGATTTTGGTGCTGTGAAACAAATCGGTGCTCAACTATCAGAGGCGCATGAAGCAAGCGTGACGATCGCGGTTGGCTCTTCTGGCTATATGCCCAATGAGCAACTTGCGGGTAAACCTCGTTACAGCAGCGATATTTACGCAATGGGCATGATGGCGATTCAGTGTTTGACGGGCATTTATCCCAGAAAGCTGAAGGAAGACCCCAAAACCAGCGAAATTATCTGGCGTGATCAGGTTCAGGTGAGTACAGAGTTTGCCAATATTTTGGACACGATGGTACGCTACGACTTTCGTCAGCGCTATGCATCTGCTAAAGAAGCGCTGGCAGCACTCAAAGCACTGACGAATACTGCTTCTGTTGCCTCTGTATTGGCAGAGCCGACCGTCATTAGTTTCGATGGACATCTTGCCTGGTTAGAGCGCGGTGATGATTTATTCCAGCGGCAGCGTTATAAAGAAGCGATCGTTGCGTACGATCGCGTTATCCAGGCAAAATCTGATAACTATGTCGCGTGGTTTAAACGGGGAATGGCGCTAGAAAACCTGAAGCGCTATGAGGATGCATCGTCGTCCTACGATCATGTGGTGCGGCTTCATCCGGAGGACTATCTGGCGTGGTACAAACGGGGTTCGGTCTTCGTGCAGCTACAGCAATATCAGGAGGCGCTGGATTCCTTTGAGCAAGTCGTGCAGCTTCAGCCCGATAACTACTGGGCGTGGCATGACCGGGGCATTGCACTGGAACAGTTGCAACAGTTTGAAGCTGCGATCGCATCTTACGATCGTGCTGTTCGGCTGAAACCCGACTTTCAGTTAGCGGTCGAACACCGCAAGCAAGTGTTGAGCCAATTGCGGCAGGTTGATACGCTCTACCACCTACAGCATTACGATGAGGTGCTGGTGTCCTGTGACCAAGCGATTCAACAAAATCCAGATGACCCACTGGCATGGTTTATGCGCGGCATGGCGCTAGACAACTTGAAACGCTACGAGGAAGCAGTCATTGCCTACGATCGGGTAGTAGAAATGCAGCCGGATGACCACGTGGTGTGGTTTAAGCGGGGAAACGTGATGGAAAAGCTGCTCCGCCATGAAGAAGCGGTTGCCTCCTATTACAAAGTTGTTCAGATTCAGCCTGACAACTATTGGGCATGGCATGACCGTGGTCGCCTCCTGGAGGGCTTGCAGCAGCATGAGACGGCGATCGCGTCTTACGATCGCGCGATTCAGCTAAAGCCCGATCTCTATGAGGCAATTGAAGGTCGGCGGCGAGTGCTGCAACAACTGAGAGCCGGGGAATCAATCCCAATGGGTGAGGAAGACGATACGATCGCGTCTACAGAGCTGTCCGAGGCATCGGTTGAACCCGCTGCGGTCGATGCATACTGTCTCCAGTCGGCACACCACCTTCCAAGCGCGATGGCAGACGTTAGCCACTGTCTTCTCCCTCTTGCACAACCGACTCCAACACCGCTTACAAAATCAGATGATACAGTGATCAGCAAACCTAGACTGCCTGAAGAAACCGCTGTTCACTCAACGGACGACGAGGAAACAGTGGTTAGCGCGCCAAAAACTGAGAAGCGTTACGATGCGCCCATCGCTGCCCCCAGTCAAACCGATGTGCTTGCTGCTGCTATAGATGTGTACGATCGCTGGTTACTAAGAGGGCGCACGTTAGAAAAACAAAAGCGGTATACAGAGGCTTTGCTTGCCTACGACGAGGCACGCCAGAGTCGGTCTGATGATGTTAATCTTTGGCACTGGCGGGGTAACGTTTTGTATGGCTTGGCACGCTACGAAGAAGCCATTGACTCTTATCAGCAGGCGTTTCAACTCAAACCAGACGATGTCGAGCTGTGTTGCCGTCTGGGTGCCGCGTTTGTTCGCTTGAAGCAGTATCAAGACGCCATCACTTATTTTGAGCAGGCAATTCAAATCATGCCCGATAGCTACACTGCCTGGTATTGGCGAGGGCGAGTGTTGTATGAGCTAAAGCGATATGCAGAAGCGATGCAGTCTTTAGAGCGGGCACTGATGATTAAGCCCGATTTTTTCCCTGCAAGCAGCGATCGCAACCGAATGCAAAACCAGCTCAGAGCTTTAGAACTGCAAACGTAGCCAACTAGGGTTGCTGTTGATTGCTGTCAAATTTCGTAAACTTTCTCATGCTGTGTCTCAGCGTTGAGCCAAAACCTGGTGCAGGGCGGGAATGAGATAGTGTGACAGTGTGAAAGCATCAACACCTAAGATTGAGCGGTCTTGACTTGCGAATATACCAGCTTGAGCGTGCCACCAAACACCTGCTTGCACACTATCAAGAATCGATGGATCTGCATGAGCACTCGCGATCGCTTGTGCTAACAGTCCACCCAGCAGCCCTGTTAACACATCGCCACTACCACCACGAGCAAGAGCAGCCGTGCTTTCAGGGTTAACCCAGACTGCCCCTTCGGGATTAGCGATCGCCACCCGTGCCCCCTTCAGCAGCACCACAGCACCAGACATTGCGGCCGCCGCTTGAGTAGCGGTAATGCGACATGACAGCGGTTCCAGGTCAGGGAACAGTCGCTTAAATTCACCAAGATGGGGTGTGATGATGGTTGGGGCTTGCCGTGCCTTTAAGGTGGGAATTGTTCCTTGCTGCGCCAGAACGTTCAAGCCATCGGCATCAAGGACGAGCGTCTGCTGATGACTCAACACCTGTTGCACTA
>JBBSHC010000426.1:0-4263 GCA_038253425.1 Leptolyngbyales cyanobacterium
ATTCACTCTTTGATCGAGCTTCAGGATACGTCCGTATTGGCACAACTGGGCTGGGCAGATATGCGCCTACCGTTGCTCTACGCCTTATCCTATCCAGAACGCGTTAGTACGAACTGGGAACCCCTTGATTTGGTCAAAGCGGGTACGCTCACCTTCCGTGAACCCGATCACGAAAAATACCCCTGTATGCAGTTAGCTTATGCGGCTGGACGGGCAGGTGGTTGTTTACCCGCTGTTCTTAATGCAGCCAATGAACAAGCGGTGGCGCTCTTTCTGGATGAAAAAATTCAATTTCTCGCTATTCCGCGCTTGATCGAGCAGGTCTGCGATCGCTACCAGATTCACAACCGACTCGATCCCAGTCTGGACGATATCATTGAAGCCGATCGCTGGGCACGACAAGAAGTGCTTACAGCCAGTCAGAAACCTGTTGCACCGATGCTATCGGTTGGGTAACGGCTATAAAAACATGCCATAGCTTGTAGCTGTCAGCAATCAGCGGTCAGCAAAAACTGAAAACTGATCGATGATGGCTAAGCTAAGCGTGAGCAGTTCTTAACAAGCTTACAGTGCTGTCTTCCCTCTTTTGTAAGTGGCGCTCTCTACTGCGATCGTCTCAGATTGATGATAGCTTCACCAAAGCATCTTTCACGGTAGGCGGCAACTGGCGCATAATCTTACCTTTCTCGCGATCGACTGCAACGAGTGCTACGCGGGCAGTAGCAAACAGATCTTGACCATCCGTTGACTGAATCTGGTAATCCCAATTAATACGTACGCCATCCATGTCTGCCATGCGAGTTCTAATCACGACGGTCATCCCCATCCGCACAGGCTGATGATAGCGAATGGAAAGCTCGACTACGGGCAAGTCACAGCCAACGGCAACGAGGTCGGCAAACTCAATGCCGATCGATCTCAAACATTCAACCCGTGCTTCTTCCATCCAGGCAATGTAAGAACCATGCCAGACCACACCTGCATAGTCAGTGTGATGGGGGTGTGCCCGCACCAGATACTCAAACCAGTTGTCAGTAGCCGCTTGCAATGAATTTTGGATGGCGCTCGTTGGCGGTAGTTGTGGTTGTTCTGAAGGAGGAAGGGTCATGCGATCGCCAATGGAACGTCAAAGTTATATCTTAACTTCTAGATCTTTCCTTATCGTTAAAACAGCCTCTAGCTGCTTTAAGCGCGATCGTTTTAAGCAAGCCTTGCTAACGCTTGTGCGATTGCATAATTTAGCTGCGAATCTGCGAATGATTCATTTAAGTAAGGCAATTAGTCAAGCGTACTTAAATTAGATTAACGAAAAAGATTACGTTCTGTTTCTTCAAAACGCTTACTACCAACGCCACCGTTAGAACCTGGAATATGAACGTTTTGTTACAGCTTTCTGTGCAACAATGCATCACAAAACATCCTGGTAGCAGCCATGCTCAGGGTATGATGGTTCATGCGAAAGGGTTTGTTCAACGGCTTCGCCCGATCAACTCAATGCCCCTATTCAATGAATTAAACCCAGTCATTACAACAGCATTGCAACAGTCTCGAAGCAACCAGGCTGAACCACTTAAATGACAGTAAAAGGCAGGTCTAATGATCGAAAAAATTCTTTTGGCTGATTCCGGTACCGGTCATTCCGAAGAAATGCTCAAAGCATTAATGGAGATTCCGTCAATTCAGCGGGCTTCGGTAACTGTACTGCACGTGGTACCCCCCCAGGTGACGTCAGACGCCATGAGCGAAAAGTGGGAGGAAGGCGGCAAACTTTTGGCGGGTGCAATTCAATCCCTAAACCTTGATCCCAACCATGTCTCGGCGATGCTGCGGCAAGGCGAACCCAAAGATGTGGTCTGCAAAGTTGCTGAAGAAATTGATACCGATCTGATCATCATGGGTTCAAGAGGTCTGAAGCGCCTCGTATCAATTTTAGAGAACTCAGTCAGTCAATACGTGTTTCAGTTGTCATCACGCCCCATGCTGCTGGTCAAAGATGACATTTATGTCAAAAAGATCAACCGCATTATGGTGGCATTAGATAAATCTGATGCCGCTAAGCGATCGCTCCAGTTAGCACTCTTTCTACTGCGTGACATCAAAGGTGGCAAGCTCATTCTGGCGCATGTCGATCCAGATCCGAGCGGCAAGGCTAACACTCCAGCAGTAATGAATGCTGAGAAAGATCCTGTGTTAACCGCAGCGATCGCCGAAGCAAAAAAGGTTGGCGTAGATTATCAGTGCATTTCTACAGTGGGCAGACCTGGAGAGGAAATTTGTCGGTTAGCAGAAGAGTCCCATGTCGATCTCCTGATGCTCGGTTCGCCTGAACGCCGCCCTTCGATCGCTAAGGGACTACCCGATCTCGATCGCTTGTTAGGAACTTCTCTCTCCGACTATGTGAGAGTGTATGCCAACTGCCCCGTGTTGCTGGCGCGTACGGCAACGTAAAACGACACGGTAACGGTGGGTGAAATGACCAGCGCGATCGCCGCTACATTGTGGTCAAAAGGGCTAGAAGCGCTGCGCCAACTCCGCTCATGCAAGCTAGAGACATGCAAGCTGCCTGAGAGTCGTGGTTAAAAAACAACGGCACACGTTTGCGTGAGTGGATCAGCAAAAAGCAAAGTTGTGAGTCGCGCCGCTTGGCTAAAGCGTTGGGAGTTTTAGCTGCTGACCGCTGACCACTGACTCTTCCCGGCAAATTTGTTTGAATCTTTACGAAGCAACTCAATCTTTCTTTGCAATTATGGCGCTATGCTTGCGGATGATACGGAACGCGTCGCTCTTTATAACTCATTCGGTCTGCTGTTGAGACGCCTTGATTCCGTATAAATTCGTACTAATCGGGAGCCTTAGCACTGAAATGACCACGTTTGCCGTACCAGCATTCACCCGTTCTACTCCTACGTCTACCTACATTGATTCTGGCTTTCATCACATTTGGGATACCACCCAGGCACAGAAGCTTCTCAACGGCGAAATTTTACTTGAAACCCGCTCTCACTCAGATTGGGGCGGCGCAGTAACGGCGCAAATGTACTTACCCTTAAAGCGGACGATCGCGTGGCAGCAGCTCACCGATTACCCCCGTTGGGTGCAATACTTCCCAGCACTGACCCGCAGCGAGGTGCTGTCCCATACAGCCGCGCAAGACAGCCGTAACGCAGCACAGCAGGGATGCAAACGACTTTACCAGGTGGCAGGAAAAGCCTTTTTGTTCTTCACGGCTCAGGTCGAGATCTACCTTAAAGTAATCGAAACCGTGCAGCAGCAGATCCAGTTTCGGCTTGAGTCCGGTAACTTTAACGAGTTTGCGGCTGATTTGAGTTTGCAAGATTATAGCGACGGTACGCTGTTGACCTATTCTGTACAGGCAACGCCAACCATTCCAGTGCCTTCCATCTTGATCCAGCAAGCAATTCAGATGGATCTGCCAGATAACATGCGAAAAATGCGTCAGGTGCTCTGTGCCTGCGGTCGATAAAAGTCTTCTTACCTGATTTGAAGGTAGAAGAAACAAGCAAAATACTCGGTCACTACTGCATGAGGCTTGACCTGAAGCGATCGAGCGTCATCTTGTGAGGAACACGCTTCGCTGAACGAAACGGTCAGTCAACCACTTAACCTTTTCTTTACTAATGCAGGGTAGCGTTAGGGCAGATGTGTTAAGTTGCAGGCTTTATGATTCTTTCTCTAAAAGCAGCCCGTTGGGTATTTTCGGCTTCAGCGATCGCGCTGGCAGCAAGTTTAGCAGCCTGTGCGCCGCAAACAAGTAGTGGTCCTAGCAATACAACAACCAGTGCGAGTCCCGCTGTATCTGCTGCTGCTGGTGGCACCGTTTCTATTAGTGGTGCTGGCGCAACAGCTCCAAACCCGCTCTATCAGCGTTGGTTTCAGGAATACAACAAAACAAACCCAAATGTGCAGATCAGTTACGACTCGGTTGGTAGTGGTGCTGGGGTCAAGCGCTACCTGGACCAAACCGTTGATTTTGGTGCGTCCGATGCGTCCTTAAAAGCTGAAGAGAAAGCAAAGGTTCCCGCTGAACGTGGGAAGCCAATTCAGGTGCCAACGACAGGGGTGTTTATTGTTCTTGCTTACAACTTGGATGGCGTTGATCAACTAAAGCTGTCACGGGAATCATTTTGCGGCATTGTAGATGGCTCGATTAAAACCTGGAACGACCCTAAGGTCGTAAAGGATAATCCGGGTGCTAAGCTTCCGAGTGAGCCCATTGCGTTTGTTCATCGGTCAGATGGCAGC
>JBBSHC010000427.1:0-4253 GCA_038253425.1 Leptolyngbyales cyanobacterium
AACTGCTAGAGCGGTGCCAGGAGGCAGTTCATTCCTCCTTGCTGGAGGGTGCCAAACTGGTGCGCTCTGTGGAAGACTTATTTCCTGGTCAGTCACAGTCGCTTAACCATTTAGCAGGCATGGTTATGACATCCCCTGCCCGTTCAGGTGCTGCGGCATCGCCACCTCTTGGTGCTAACTATCCGTCTAGCTACGAGTCGGCAGTGCCAGCGCAACAGATGGTGCTTTCACTCTTAGCAGCGCGCGAAATTATGGCGGCGCTCACGCTGACGGTGACTGCTGATCAACCCCGTCTAGAGCGTCAATGGTTAACTGAGTTGGGTGCTTTGAGTTTGCAAGTGGACTGTACACCGGATGTTACGGCGGGTGCAAGGTTACGTGTGCAGGCGACGTTGCCCTCTGGTGGTAGCGTGACGCTTCGGGGTGACGAGCTACAGTCAAGCGCTCAACGCTCTGCGTCTGGTAGTTTAAGCGTTGAATTGTTCGATTTGCAGCCGCAGCAGTCCTGTGCGCTGGAAGTCTGCTTGGCTGAACAAGCGCCATTGGTTTTTGCAGTTCGCATGACGGCATAGTTTGCAGCGATCGCTACCTTTCTCGATCGCGTGTCGTACGGCTTATGAAGTCAGGGTGTAGGGTGGACTTCATCTGCATGGAAACTGCCGTAGCAACGAAAAAGGAAGAGTGGTAAAGCCGAGACGTCATTCGCTACAAAATCTGTGGGTACATCAAGCGGTAGTGAGTCCGTTTATCATCGCTTTGCTGTCGATCGCCATGCAAACCCTTAACCGTTAAACGCATCGCAACAGCTTAGGTTCGCTAGGCAGTCGGTATGATGGATCTGGCTGCATACACGACAAAACGCTGGTAATAGTAGAAATGGCTCCTCGCATGAGCGTTGAGCGCGCATCTGAAGGGTCGATGTTTGCTTCATAGCGATTGACCCTTTGTAAGAAGATTTAACGTCAGGGTATTCAGTCCAACCGTTTTTTGTCGGGTCTGTAGCCAGAACAAATCACAAGCAATCCTTTACCTGCCGATGTTTGGTAATTCTGGGGCTGATTCTGGCAGTACGCGAGTACGGGTGCGATCGTTCGCTCAGCGATTGAGGCAACAGCTCGAAACACGGCTACCGCCTGAAGTAGAAGAGTCGATCTTGCTGCGGGTGCTGGCTCAGGCAATGGTGCTGGTCGGGATTGTAGCGACGGATGTGGCGGCCTCAACTAGCATGAGTGTGTGGGCGATACCGCTTAGCCTGGTGGGTGCGTTCTGGAGTTGGCGGCGGCGGTATAAACGCAACATTGCGGCAAAATTTTGTATTGCGATCGGAATGCTGCTGGCGCTGGCGGCTTTTTTTGTAGGGCTACGTGCTGAACTCAACGACACGCGGCTGGTGTTAGCGGAACTGCTGGTGCAGCTTCAGGTGTTGCATAGCTTTGATATACCGCGTCGTAAAGATCTGGGCTACTCGATGGTGATCGGGTTAATCTTGATTAGCGTTGCCTGCACCTTGAGCCAGACGATGACGTTTGGGCTACTGCTGCTGCTTTTTTTGGCGATCGCGCTGCCAGTGTTGAGCCTGGATTATCGCTCTCGACTGGGTTTGGTCGGGCTGCTGCACCCGTCATCGCTACAACGAACAGGCTTGTCGCCCAAGCGCTGGCTTGGCTTTTTGCTGGTGATTTTAGCGTCAGGGCTGGTGATCTTTGCCTTTTTACCACGGTTCCCTGGTTACCAACTGCGGACGTTTCCGGTTAGCCCCCAGATTCAAAAGGACTTTGATGATAACACCCGCATTTTGAATCCGGGCTATGTTCGACCGGGAGATGGCAAGGGCAGTAGTGGGACATCGGGACAGGCGAAAGGGCTGGGTCCCGGTAAGATGGATGAGAATTTTTACTATGGGTTTAACGATCGCATCAACCAAAATCTGCGAGGACAGCTCAAGCCTAAAGTAGTGCTACGAATCCGTTCTCAAGCAGAAGGATTTTGGCGCGTTCTGGCGTTCGATCGCTATTTGGGGCAGGGCTGGGAGATTTCGCGCAATGACGAAACCGTAACGGTGAAGCGACCAGATTGGTCTTACCAGTTCTTTTTACCGCGACCTGTGACGCTGAATAAAAGCAAGGAAGTGATTCAGACCTATACGGCTGTGTCAGATTTGCCAAATTTGCTGCCTGCGCTTACTCAGGCGAAAGAACTGTACTTTCCGACGCGGCAGGTGGCGATCGATCCGAATGGCAATCTGCGATCGCCGCTCGAACTGCGAGAAGGGCTGACCTATACAGTGGTTTCGGAAGTGCCGTACCGCGATCGTACTCGTCTTCGAGCAGCCCCATCCCGGTATCCTCCGAGTATTACGGACGATTACCTCACCGTGCCACCCAAGATTTTGGAGCGGGTGCAGCAGCGCACTGAGGAACTGTTGGCAACCTCACCAAAGCCGCTCACTTCAGCGTACGAAAAAGCGCTGTTCCTTGCTCAGGTGGTGAAGCAGCGTTACACCATTCAGCCCAATTTACCGTTTTTAGAGCCAAATGAAGATCTGGTGGAAGCCTTTTTATTCAAGTATCAAGGTGGGTACCCCGATTACTTTTCGACTGCGCTCACCATTATGCTGCGATCGGTTGGCATTCCGGCGCGGCTTGTGGCAGGGTTTGGACCCGGTGAGTTTAACCCGTTTACAGGGCTGTATGTCGTCCGTAACACGGATGCTTACGCTATGACGGAAGTGTTCTTTCCTAAGTTTGGCTGGTTTGCTTTTGACCCCATTCCCGGTCATGAGCTGATTCCACCCTCGATCGAGGAGAACCAGACGTTTAGCGTGCTGCGATCGTTCTGGAAGTGGGTAGCTGGATGGCTACCTTCGCCTGTTACCAGTTGGTTCAACCGGATCTTCGGCACGTTAGCAGGTTGGATCGTGGGTGCGATCGCGCAGTTGATGGGTCTGTTTTCTCAAGGTTGGGTGGGTCTCTTCACTGGCTTACTTTTAGCGATCGTGCTTGGCTTTGCAGGCTGGTTGCTGTGGCGGGGCTGGCGGGGCTGGCGCTATCGTCGTTGGTTGGGCAAGCTCCCACCAATGGAACGGTTGTATCAGCAGATGCTTGCCTGGTTGGCAAAGCAGGGCCTGTATAAACAAGCTGCCCAAACGCCGCTAGAGTACGCGCAGCAGGTGAAAGAGTCGCAATCTGCCACTCATGCAGCCGCGATCGCTGACCTTTCCCAGGCGTACGTCGGTTGGCGTTATGGTGACAAAACCCCAAATCTGACTCAACTCAAGCAGCGGCTCCGTGACTTGAAGCAACGCCCATCTTCAGCAGCTCACCGTCTGGGCTTCAAGCAACTGATTAAACGTTAGACGGGTGCTACCGCTCAAAATCTAGCAGCTTCTCCGGTTCACTATTCGCCGCTAACAGCCACTCTTGCATTGGCGTCAGTGCCAAAATTGCCTCAACGTATTGTCCGCAAAGATTATCCAGGGGCACACCGTAGGTGACGAACCGTAATGCAATGGGAGCAAACATTGCGTCAGCGATCGTAAACTGACCAAACAGCATGGCACCATCCGCACTATACGTTTGACGACATTTGCGCCAGATTGCTGTGATGCGATCGATATCTGTTTGCACATCCGGCGTAATCATCTTGTCGGGAAGCCTCGCCCGACAGTTCATCGGCATATGGTGCCGCAAGGGTTGAAAGCCAGAGTGCATTTCGGCGCTAATCGAGTGCGCGATCGCCCGTGCCGCTTTCTCGTCTGGCAACCAGTGTAAGGTCGGAAAGCGCTCAGCCAGGTAGCTAAGAATCGCCAGCGAATCCCAAACTGTTATTATTTCGTCGAGCAGTACAGGCACTTTTCCCGCTGGTGAATAGCGTTGAATTTGTTGACGGGATTCTGGAGTGTAAAGAGCAATTTTCACCTCGTTGAAGTCAATCCCTAGCTGTCGCATTGCTAACCAGGGACGAAGTGACCAAGAGGAGTAATTTTTATTGCCAATTATGAGTGTGAGTGTCATTAGATTGAGCTACGGTTGGTTGAAACAAATTGGCTCTTTCTCCAGGGTTATGCTTTAAATGCAAATGAATGCCGAACCGCGATCGCATGGCTGAATCCCTTATTGTAAAGGCTCTGGGCATGATTGAATAACACCATGAAACTGTCTCGACATTACCTGATTCTGGTGGGGATTATCCTTCTGGGAGCCATTCTACGCTTCTGGCATCTGACGCTTAAGCCCGTTTGGTTGGATGAGGTG
>JBBSHC010000428.1:0-4244 GCA_038253425.1 Leptolyngbyales cyanobacterium
CCAATGCCCACATCCTGGTTGAAACAGCGCAGCGCAGCAACGACATTCTCTGCATTCAGCAACGGTTCGCCCATACCCATAAAGACTACATTACTGACGCGCTGCTGAAAGTCTGCTTGGACTGTTAGCACTTGATCCACAATCTCTGCTGTTGTCAGATTGCGGACAAAGCCGCCTTTACCCGTCGCACAAAAGTCACACGCCATCGGGCAGCCAACTTGCGAGGAAACGCAGACGGTGAGGCGACTGAGAGCGTTGTTCGTTTGTTGGGAATAACCTAAAGCGCTTTCTTCTGGCTCGTGGCTTCTGGCTTCTGGCTCCTGATCCCAGTTGAACGTCGGAATCCCTACCGTTTCGATAATCTGTCCATCCGAGAGACGCAAAAGAAATTTGACGGTGCCATCAGGTGCAGCGGAACGATGGTGTAAGGTCGATCGCCCAATATCAACGCTTTCTAATTCAGCCCGCCATTCTTTTGAGAAGACAGAGATTTCACCGAGCGATCGCACGCCTTTCTGATACAGCCACTCATGTAACTGTTTGCCCCGATAAGGACGCTGACCGTGCTGTTGTACCCACTCTGTTAGCTCAGCCAAAGACTGACCCAATAACGGTAATGTTTGTGGCGATGATGTTTGTAGCAAGAGAGACATGAGTCGCGTTGGGAGTTAAAAATTGTGAGTGTTGAGTTTCAAGTTGGCTGCTCATAGCCTCTTAAAATCAAGCCAACTATCTTAAAACGACTCGGTGTGCCGGGGCTTGTTAGGCAGATTTAAACCGCCATACACTGTTCTGTGCGCCGATGTTTTTCGTATAAACGTAAAACAAATTTTCCAGCGGGGGTTTCTCGAAAGGCTTGAATCTTGACGATCATCTGGGACGGTAATTGACCAAAAGCTGGGAGTGCCTGATTACCTTCCGGCATAACAACGGGTGCTGCAAGGGCTGCAAATGTCAGATCCGCTGCAGAAAACTGTTCGCCCACCAAATAAGTTTGCCCATCGCTTAACAGACTCTCAACCGTTTTGAAGCTTTTGCAGATGAGCGCATAAGCTGCTTCAGCCGCCTCAGGGTTGATTATGTAACCCTGAATAATTTTGGAGCGTAGCTGTCCGTACAACACGGGAAATAATAGTCGCTCAAACCAGGGCGTGCCGTGACACCATAGAGGCTTCACTAGTTGAGCTTGATCAAGAATGTAAAAATAACACCATTGACGCACAGCAGGTCCAAGTGCAGAATCGAATAGCCTTACGAGTTCCTCAATTTGCTGCTGCTCTTTAGGGTTCTCTGCGTAAAGTTTAAGCGGCTTAGAGATATTTTTGTCTGCCCATCTTAAAATCGCTTCTGAGTCAGTCAACACCTCTGTTTCAGCGACTAAAACTGGAACGGTTTGTCCACCAACTCGACGAGTTGCAAATTGATGAAAGGGTGGCATATGAGGTTCTTCCACCAATGGAATTTGCAGCCGTGCTAATGCCCATCGAGCCTTTTCGCAATAATGGCTCCCAGGGATTGTAATGAGTCGGATCGGTGTCTTTACAGGTGAAATTGTCTGAACCATATAATGGCTATTTGTAAAGAACGGTTCTGAGAAAGCTGTTTTGTTTTGTCTTAGTCTCTCTGCCTAACCATAGCTTAACCCTAACAGAATCTAGAGTACGGCTGCTCTTAAGCGCGCGATCGGCAGGCAAGTCAGTTTCCGCGCACTCGGTACGTAGGCTCGGCGACGGAATACATCGTAACCATTGCGCTCAATCTCGTCCAAAATACCGCTGTACAGCATGAGTGCTGCCCACACAGGAAAACGAGCGTCTCGATTGAGCGCTCGAATACCCCGCTCAGCGGAGGCAAAAAACTTGCGGGCACGCTGAATCTGAAACCGCATCAGTTCGCGCCAGCGTTCATCGACCACACCATTGAATAGATCGTCTTCAGTGTAGTCAAACAGCGCGAGTTCATCCAGCGGGATATAGATTCTGCCCCGGCTGGCATCTTCACCGACATCGCGCAAAATATTGGTCAGTTGGTTGGCAATCCCCAGCGCCACTGCTTCTTGGGTCGGATCGTCGCTGACTTTGCGATAGAGATCCCAGGGAGCCGTGCGCGGAGTGGCATCAATGCCCATGACTGGGGTTGTCATCAAGCCGACTGTGCCTGCAACCCGATAGCAGTAAAGCTGTAGCGCTTCAAAGGTTTCATAGCGCGATCGATGTAAATCCATCCGCTGCCCCGCAATCATGTCGCGGAAGGGCTGAATGTCGATCGGGAACCGTCCTAGCGTATCGACTAACGCCACGTCAGCGTCCTCAAGCGGCTGACCATCAAACACTGACTCCAGTTGTTTCTCCCAATGGTCTAGCGTTTCAGGCGTGGTTAAACTTGCACGAGGACCATCAACCAACTCATCTGTCCGACGGCACCAGACGTAGATTGCCCAGATCGCCCGACGCTTCACTTCTGGCATCAGCATCGTGCCGAGGTAGAAGGTCTTGGAGTACTTTGCCGTAATCTGACGGCAGAGTTCGTAGGCATCGTCCAGGGAAGCTAGAGTCCTCACGCAAGAATAATCAGGCAATTTCAGCATTTCCTTGAGAACGCTTGGCGAACATAGCAGGTGTGCAAAGACAGGTCGGGCAGTCAGCCGATCGCAGTATAGGGGCATCAAGCGTCAGTTAAATTGCTTTAACGACAATGCCAATCTACCCTCAGCCCCAGTATCAATCAGTGACCCACCAAACTGCCGACTAAGAGAAAAGCCATCAGTTGTTGAGTATAAACATTAAGAGAGACCGCGTATGTTTAGACATTCGCGACTGGCTGGGGCGGCATACTTGTGTTGGTTGAATGAGGAAGGTCAGCCAACCATTGACTGTTCACAAGTGCCTGCGCTGTCAGCTTACCAGAAAGTACGGCACCCTCCATACTGCCAAGATAGCGTTGCATCGTATAACTGCCGGAAAGGAAGAAGTTTGGTATGGGTGTGACCTGGTCAGGACGGTAGGCCTGTCGCCCCGGCGTAGCTGTATAGACCGATCGCGGCGTTTTGACCACTTTGTATTTCCGCAGTTTCGCTGGGTTCTCGGTGTTAAAGTGCTGCGGAAAGAGCCGCTCTAGATCCTGCATGGTGGCAGCAATAATGTCTGCATCCGATCGGTCAATCCAATCTTTTGCTGGAGCGAGGACGAGTTCCAACATGGAGCGATCGGGGTCGGCGTACTCTTTGCAGGTCACACTCATGTCAGCGTAGACGCTCAGCAAATCTGAACGCGAAAAGAGCAGTTGATCGATATCAGTCAGCTTGCGATCGAACCAAAGATGCAGGTTAATCACCGGAACGCCTTCCAACCCTTCCAGCTTTTGGAAACAGGGCATTGACTTCCAGGCGGGCGGGGTTAACACCTTCATGACATCGACCGACATAGCAGAGACATACGCATCAGCGGTAATCACCGCATCTGGAGCGCCGTCTAACCCACGCATCAGAAAGCCCCGCACCGTGCCATCACCATGAAGCTGGATTTCCTTCAGCGGTTTCTTCAAATGCACTTCGCCACCGCCAGCCGTGATGTAGTCCACGATCGGCTGGCACAAACGCTCAGTAGGGGAACCATCCAGGAACGCAATTTTAGAGCCGTAGCGCTCTTGCAAAAAACGGTTGAGTGCCGTGAGCAAAATCGTCGATGAAACTTCGTCAGGATTAATGAATGTCAGCGCTTTTGATGCTGCGATAAAAACATCAGTACTCACCTTTTCGTCAATGCCTTGCCGCCGCAGCCACTCATCCATTGAGTACTTGTCCATCGCTTCGACGTACTTCTGACCGCGCACGATCGCAGGCAGTAGTCCGATCGCAAACCGAATCTTCTGTTCCCACGTCAGCATGTCGTTATTGCGGAGAATCGACACAATGACGTTGAACGGTGCCGGAATATCGGGCACATCAAAGCGAGAAAGCACACCGGGCTGATCCGGCTGGTTAAAAATGAGTGCGTGCTGTTTCCACTGAAGTCGATCGAGAATGTCCAGCTCTCCCATCAGTTGAAGCATGTTGGGATAGGCTCCAAAGAAAGCGTGAAGCCCGGTTTCGTACCAGTCGCCATCTTCATCTTTCCAGGCAGCTACCAAACCGCCCAAAACATCCCGGCTTTCTAAAACAATTGGGGTGTGTCCCGCATCGGTCAAATACTTCGCACAGGAAAGTCCTGCCAGACCTGCTCCAGCGATCGCAACGCGCATGTGGC
>JBBSHC010000429.1:0-4231 GCA_038253425.1 Leptolyngbyales cyanobacterium
CGGACGACACCAGACCTTTTTGATGGGTGATTGCCGGATTGTTTAGCTCGGCTGGCGACAGCATTGTGCTGCCCCGAAAGTTGTGACGTAGACCCAACGTATGCCCCACTTCATGGGCAATGAGCGATCGCAAAAATTCCTGCACAAACTGCTTCATCTCTTTGCTGCTGGGCGTCACATGATGCAGCATGGATAGAGACATGGCTCCGATCGTGAGTTGGCGTGTGGCTTCCATGCCGTAGCACAGATCGTAATGTCCCAGCAGTTCCAGGTTGCGCTGCGAATTTAAGGCTGGCTGTTTTGGGAGAGATTCTTTAAAAAAGTGAGACGCGATTCCATAACTACAAAGCTTGGGGTTGCCTGTGAGCCGCATTAATGCTGGCATCGATCGCATCTGATTCTGTTGCGCCAGGCTTTGATATTGCCGTTTGAGATACCGCGCAAAACTGGCATCAATCAAAATATCGGCATCCAAAATCTCGCCTGTGAGTGGATTCACACGGGATGGTCCGAGACCCAGAAAACCAGCGTCAAAGGAACTCAGCCAGCGAATCGTGTTGTAGCGCACGTCTGCCGGATCCCACGTCGCGTTGTCGGGCATCTGACGGACTTCGATCGCGTCTTTAAACCCCGCCTGCTCAAAGGCTTTGTTCCACATCAAAACGCCATCGCGCACAGCATCCCGATACTCTAGCGGCACCGTGTTTTCAATCCAGAACACGATCGGCTGCTCCGGCGGCGATAAAGCGGCTGTGGGGTCTTTCTTCTTTAAATGCCAGCGCTGGATGTAGCGCACAAACGGCTCTCTGGGCGAGTCGTCTGAAAAATCTTGATACGCCGTAATGAAATACCCAATACGATCGTCTGCTAAACGAGGACGATAATTATGATTGACAGGCAAGTGCGACAAACTATAGCGCACTCGTAAGTTAAACGTGCGGTTATCTGGCAAGACCGCTAGATACGGTGGCGGCACTTCCCCCGCTCCACCCGAAAACCCATAGTTCGACTCCAGCTCGACATTCAACGGAAAGGCTTGCGCTGGACCCAAAGAGGATTTACTAATATCCAGGTTGTACGTCGAGCCAAGCGTGCTGGATAACGTCTGACTCAGACCAGGCAAATCGCTGAGAAAGAGCGCACTCAGATCAACCAGAATACTCTTACGTTTGGAGTGAATACTGCGAATGGGTAGCGTTTGCAACACTGAGTCGCTGAAGGAACGCTTCACCGATCGCTGTAGCGGGTCGCCGGGTCGCGTCCGAAAGAAAACATTGGGCACGACAAACTGGATTTTGTTGCCCACTCGACGAAAATTGAATAAAAAATCTTCCAACGGTAAGCCGCTATAGATGCCACCCTCCCCAAGACCCGACTCCATCGTCATGGTGCAGAGATAGTTCACATTGAGCTGGTCGGGCTTAATTTCCGCATAAAGCTTGCCCCCTGCCTGATCGCGGTAAAGCGTAAACAAGCCATCCAACCGTTTCGTGCCTTTCACCACTTGCTCGAATGGCATGAGCTTGGCTGGCTGCTCAGCCTCGTTTGACTCTGCTGCTGACTGAGCATCCGTTTGGGCTACAGCCACGGACGATCGAAGAAACTGCGCGATCGACTGGCTAAAGAGCGGTGACACCTCTTTGGAAGAGGCTGGCACTACTACCAGAAACAAACCCAGTAAAAAGGCCACAAACAAAGAGATTCGGTTCATTCTTTGACGGCGTATCAGAGGAGGGGTCGGAGCGAGAAAGAGCCTGACAGACCACAGCAGATGAAAATCATGAAACGACAGCAGATGACGAAAACGCCGTTAATCAGCTCACCACTGTTGATTCAGCTCATCACTTGGGCGGGCATAGAGGAACCCTTTAAAGGTGGGTAGTAACTACCAATATCCAAACATACGCTAACCCTACTCTCAAACATTGCCACTTGTCCGACGGATTCAACTAATTTAAGAATTCAGTTAAGTAATTCCACTGAATTCATATTGAGTTTAATTTACTAATCACCGTCATGCTAGCGCTCTTTCATAACGCAGCAGAAACGCCAGGCACACTAGCCCCACGTTCTATGCATACGCTTGCAGATAATTTTTAGTTGAGAAGATAATAGTCAAACTCACAGTTGCTAAGTCTTCAAAAAATCACTCTTAGGGGTGACACCCCTTTTACAGTTGGTGAAAATTCTACTAATTTGAATTAGAAACCGCTCATATTTTTAGCAGATCATTCGTTTTTTGATCGGGAGCTAGCTGAGAGTAAGGCTTTCCCAGTTTTTTACTGTTAGGTAAATCTCTAGATCTAAGCCATTTAGCTTAGAGGCTCAGCCAAAAGTATTAGCGGTAGCAGCGTTGTTAATTAAGCCAGCCATCTTACCACCTTGAAAGGTTTAAACGATCGCTGATTTTTGCTTAGGATGACTGGTTTTTCTGTTGTGTGCCCCTGAATGTTGCCCCTGTTTCTTTGAAAGTAAATGTTGGAATACTGCTAGATATCAGGTGCATCATTAGTCCTCATTGAAAAAATTTATGAGGGAGGGTTACACATGTTACGAGACGCTCTAGTCGTTGGCATTAGTACGTATCAGTATCTACCGAGTTTAAGTGCGCCCTCTCACGACGCTGAAGCGATCGCGCAGCGACTGCAAACGGATGGGGAATTTCGGATCACGCGGATGCCCGAAATTGTGCAAGGAGGGCAGTCTAGAATCGGCTTCAAAACGCAAGTCACAACTGCCGAATTAGAAGCAGCCCTGGTGCGGTTGTTCAAACCAAAGGGAAACAATGTCCCCCAAACCGCTGTGTTCTACTTTTCGGGACACGGTTTGCAAAAAGATGCGGGTGTACAAGAAGGCTTTTTGGCAACCAGTGATGTCAATCCGAGTGCTGGCTTCTATGGCTTATCGTTGTTTTGGTTGCGGCGGCTCTTGCAAGAAAGCCCAGTGCGACAGCGCATTATCCTTTTAGACTGCTGTCACAGCGGCGAATTACTCAATTTTTTGGAAGCGGATCCGGGGGCGCGATCTGGCACCGATCGACTGTTCATGGCAGCGTCACGCGAGTATGAAGCCGCCTACGAATCGATGATTGGTAAATACAGCGTGTTTACTCAAGCGCTGATTGATGGACTCGATCCCAGTCGGATGGCAAGCAGTGTTATCACCAACTACGCCCTCACCGATTGGGTCAGCAATGCTCTTAAAGCTGAAATGCAGCAGCCGTTATTTGAAAATTCGGGTAGCGAAATCGTCCTCACCCGTGGGCAGAGTGTTGCCTCGATCGTCAAAACCGAGCTTGTCCAAGACATCTGTCCCTACCGAGGGTTAGAGTTTTTTGACGAAGCACATGCTGAATACTTCTTTGGACGAGAAGACCTGACCGATCAGCTGATTGAACAGCTTCGCACTGGTAATTTTGTTGCCGTTGTTGGGTCCTCTGGTAGCGGCAAGTCTTCACTGGTACGCGCTGGGCTAATCCATAGCTTGCGGCAGGGCAGAAAACTTTCAGGCAGCGATCGCTGGCGCATTCAGCTCATTAGCCCTACCGATCAGCCTTTAAAGAGTCTGGCAACCGCGTTTGTGAACCCCAAAGATTCAGCGATCGAACGGGCAGAACAGCTCAGACGAGCAGAGCATTTACTTCAAGACGGTGGCAAAGGGCTTTCTCATCTAGTCCGTGCCAGTTTAATGTCAGCCAAACACGGCAGAAACTCCCGCTTGTTGCTGATCATCGACCAATTCGAGGAGATCTTTACGCTCTGTCGCGGTGTGCAAGCAGAGCGCAATCGCCACAGTTTCTTCAATTGCCTGACGACAGCTCTCCGCGAAATTGGCGACTGCCTGAGCATCGTTGTGGTGCTACGTGCAGACTTTTTTGGCAAGTATTCGCTTTATAGCGGGCTGGCAGAGCAAATCGAGCAACATCTAGTCACGGTAACGCCCTTAACCTATCAGCAAATTAAAGCGTCGATCATCAAACCAGCAGAAAAAGCAGGCATCGTCTGTGAACAGAATCTGGTTTATAACATCTTGCTGGATGTTGTGGGTGCTCCTGGAGAATTGCCGCTTTTACAATACACGCTCCTGGAACTATGGCAGCGACGGCAAGCCAATCCAGATGGTGGACCTGCCCGCTTAACATTGGATGCCTACAACGAGCTAGGCGGTGTGCGGGGAACGCTTCAAAAACGTGCCAACGAGATCTTTTACAGCCTGACCCCAGACGAACAAC
>JBBSHC010000430.1:0-4220 GCA_038253425.1 Leptolyngbyales cyanobacterium
AAAACGGCAGCAGCGGCGCAGTCTTTAGCAATTTTGGCAAGCTCGTGGTACGACTGTTTCACCGTCAGGTCAACGACAGACTCTAGTGCGGTATTCAACAACTCCATCGCCAAAACAGCGCCGATCGTCAAGCCAATAATTGCCATTTCAACGGCACCAAGCTGAAGAAAAAGACCTGAGCCAATGGCAAAGGTACCAACAAACACATGAATGCGAAAGTTTCGCTGGGTTTGAAAGGCGTAGCTAACCCCAGCCCACGCATACTTAAAGCTGATTAATAGGCTCGGTGCAACCTGCCAGGATAGATCTCGGTTTATCTTGGTGATCGGTACAACGTTACCATTCGCACGATCGGGCGTTTGAGTTTGAAGGTCGGGAGGCATACACCACAGGGAGAGAGGAACCGTGAAGCGATGAAAGACCTTGGGGCATCGTTGTTCTGTGTAGGATGAGATCCATCAGGAGAAGCGATGATTCCAAGAACGTCTTAATAATTATGAGAGTATCCGTCTGTGCGTATCATAGCCTGAGCTACAGATTACGAAGAATTCTCGCTGGTCTTGGCGCTAAGACCAATCATCTCAAGCAGAACGTGCTGTTGCTCTAACATGCGGGCAAGGCTATCTTCGTCCGGATGATCCCATCCCAGCAAGTGTAGCAAGCCATGCGCTGCCAGCCATGCCAGTTCGACCTTGAGTGGGTGCTGCTGTGCCTCCGCTTGCCGTTGTGCGGTATCGAGCGAAATGACAATATCGCCCAGGTAAAGCGGCATTGTGAGCTGGAGTTCGCTGGGCTGCGGGTAAACTGACTCCAAGGCGGCGAAGGCAAGGACATCTGTAGGTTTATCTTGCTGGCGATATTGATGGTTCAGTTGCTGAATTTCACTGTCGTTCGTCAGGCGCAAACTCAGTTCATAGGCATCTAGCGGTGAGAGGGTTGGTTGCAATGCTTCGAGCCAGTCTTGAAACCAGCATTCCCATGTTTCTGTGACTACCGAGTTTTCGGCAAGGCGGGACGACTGAGAGGCATCACCCCAACTGTCTGGTTCCGTTGCCTCACTTCCTTCTTGAACACAGACTTCAACCTGCACCGTTCTCATTCCTCAGTTTTTAGCGCTCAACGTGTGATGTAAGCCAGCCCAACCAGAACTGCCAGCAGCCCGATCGCGGTCAGAGCAAAGTGCAGGAGTGACGTGCCTCGTTTACGCACCATATTACGCATCGCCAGCTTGACATAGGTTGGCTTTGGTTCGGTAGCCGTCGCGATCGCTGGGTCAGAGGCAGTAGCGTCAGAGACAGTGCCATCAATGGTGTTAGTGCTAGTTGAGCCAGCAGCATTTGCCTCATGAGACGTTTCAGACGTAATGCTGCTCTGCCTGGTGTCATGAGGCGCAGTGTCACTAGGAGAAACAGTGGCTTCAGCGCTGACGTTCTGGGTTTCCATGAGGTCTTACCTGGATGACCGTACTCACCAATAGTAACAATCCTTTTAGGGATACATGCCCGATACAAGCCGATAGTTCGCCAGCCACGGCTGCTCCGTTTGAGGATCGAACAGCCAATGGTTAAGAAAATCGGCAAACTTCACAGGGATCTGAAGCGTCTGCCATGCATCTCCTGATGCTTCAGACAGATGACGGTATAACTCTGGCTGAGACAGTAATTTCTCAATGCTATCTGCTAATGCGAACGGCTTTTGAGCGGGAAAGACGATCGCACTCACACCATCGATCAGCTTACCGCGAAACATGGGATGGTCAGACGCCACAATGGGGGTACGGGCACAAAGTGCCTCATAGATCGTCATTGGCAGTCCTTCGGGGTACTCATGACGACTGGGAATGATCACTACGTCTGCCGCTCGCATTAAATGCACGACTTTTGGATTGGGCACTAACCCTAAAAAGTCAACTGCATCTTCAATGCCCAAGCGCTTAACCTGCTGCTTGAAGGCGTCAACATCACCTCTTCCAGCTAATTTAAGTGTCACGTCAACGTTTCTGGCTTTTAAGAGCGCGATCGCTTCTAAAATGTCGCCCACTCCTTTCGCTGGTGAAATCGTACCCACATAAACCAACTGCTGCATACCGCTGGTGTTGAGTGTTTTAGGCGCAAAGGCTTCTGGTGTCACGACTGGAATCCAATCCCACGGTACGATTTTGGCTGGGTTCACGCCGATCGCTTGCAACGAGCGAGACGAATTGATGTTGTGATTGCCTACCCACTCAATTTGTTTGTGGTTAAGGAGCCGAGCCAGTTGATAGTTGCGCCATTGATTGCGCCACCCATCGGTTTGGAAGGAGTCTGCCAGCACCGCGATCGTCGGAATACGATGCCGGATTGCCCATTTCAAGACCTCACGGTTGGGGAATGTCAGGATAATATGGGTTGGCTTTTGAGCCTCAAGCAGGGTGATGAGGTCTTCCTTGCGCCAGCTTTGCCCAAAACCAGCGCCAATCGCGCGAATGCCGTTTGGTAGTACTTCATCGTAGCGATCGGGTGTGACACAAACGAAAGCCGTCATCGACTCCACTTGCTGTCCGATCGCCACGATCGTTTCTACAGAATAGCGCTGAGCATAATAGGTTTCTTCCCCTCCCTGACTCAAGCGGTTGACGGTTTCACGAAAGTCGCCTGTGTATTGAACCAGTAAGACACGCATTCTGTTCTTCCTTTGAGGAGGTGCACCGTTTTGCCTACATCCGATAGCATTATTCTGAGCCATTTGTCATCTAATTTTTGAGCGAACGACAGCGGTTTTCAGTTGAGTGCAACACAGCTTTGGATTGGCGTTCAGCGGTTAGCGATCAGCTTTTTGCTCATCGGACTGTGGCTTAAACATTTGACCATCGCTGTAAGTATCCGAGTGTAATTAAACTGCAAGATGATTTTGGGGGTGGAGGGGGTGAAACCCTCTGCCTGGAGGCAAAGCCCTATCCCCTTCTTACAATTAATATAGGGATACGTACTTAGTTCGGAGCGTTTGCACACGGAAAACGTCTTAGTACAAACTAACGGTTCGGTTCGGTTTCGCTGCTAAAGCACGTTTTCCATTTTCTATCATGCTCGATTCTAATTCGCTTTAACCGACTTCCATTTCAGCTAAAGCGAACTTCACCATAGCTTTAAGCGTATGTACTGATCTAAAACATTAGCGTTAAGACCGTCCTGGCGGTCATTGCTGAATCACTCTGCCAGCGGCTCAATTTCAGTGTCACGATGGAGAGTAAAGGCGTGAAATAAGCGGACAGCGAGCTGATACATTGGTACTATAGAGCTTCTTCGATGTCAACTCAACAGACGAGCGATCGCTCATTCTCCACATTTAGCGTCAGTAATTAAGAAAAAAGTCTAGCCGTAGCGTCTCTGATCGAGTAACCTTAGTGGATTCGCGTGATGCTTGAGTAATTATGTCCTTTGTTGGTCTACACATTCACAGTGACTACAGCCTGCTTGACGGTGCCAGTCAGTTGCCGGAACTGGTCGATCGCGCTGTTGAGCTAGGCATGAAAGCGATCGCTCTCACGGATCACGGAGTCATGTATGGCGCGATCGAGTTGCTGAAGGTGTGCAAGGGCAAAGGCGTGAAGCCGATCATTGGCAACGAAATGTACATCATGAATAGTGATGTTACCAAGCAGGAGCGTCGTCCCAAATATCACCAGATTGTGCTGGCAAAGAACGATCTGGGTTACAAGAATCTGGTCAAGCTAACGACCCTATCACACCTCAAAGGGTTTCAGGGCAAGGGGCTCTTTGCCCGTCCCTGCATCAACAAAGAGATGCTGGCGGAATATCACGAGGGGTTGATTGTCACCAGTGCCTGCTTGGGTGGTGAAGTGCCTCAGGCGATTCTGCAAGGCAAACCAGAGATTGCTCGACGGGTGGCACAGTGGTACAAAGACCTGTTTGGCGATGATTACTACCTGGAGATTCAGGATCACGGCTCACTAGAAGACCGCATTGTGAACGTCGAGCTTCTCAACATTGCCCGCGAACTCGATATTCAGATCATTGCGACAAACGATTCGCACTACATCTCCTGTTTCGACGTAGAGGCGCACGATGCGCTACTGTGCATTCAAACGGGCAAGCTGATCTCGGAAGACAAACGGCTACGCTACAGCGGGACGGAATACCTCAAATCTGCCGATGAGATGCGGGCGTTGTTTCAGGATCACCTGACGGAAGACGTGATTGAAGAAGCGATCGCCACTACCC
>JBBSHC010000431.1:0-4210 GCA_038253425.1 Leptolyngbyales cyanobacterium
CATAAGAAGCGATCGCATCTTTTGTCGCTTTGCCATTTGTAGAAGCAACAGCCGCTACAGTTTCCATTTGTTGCAGCCATTTCAACAAGCCTTTCGCAATCCAGGCTCCAGTCGTAGTACCTGTAAGCGCAAAATCAACCGTTTTAAGTTCTTCAGCCAGTCGCGCTACTCCTTTCGCTTCCAGAGAGACCATCGAATATGACTTTTGCTTTTCGACCTTAATCGCGCCGTCTTCCACCAACTGTTTAAAGGGCACAGTTTTCTTCGCGCGATCGGGCAATTTTCCTTTTGGTAAAGCTGCCTTATCTGCTCCCAACTCCCACAAAGCTAAAAGCAAGCGAGTCGTTTCCTGAGACTTCGCTGTGGACGGTTTTTCTTCAAGAAGAGTATGAGATGACATAAGGTCAATCCTGCATTCGCTAGGGTAAGTTGTTGCGTCTTTCTCATGTTTCCCCTAAAAATCAGCAAGATCACGATCTCACGCCACGCATTTCATCAAATCACTACACTGTGACCGTTCGTTGTATAGCAATTTCACTAGAGGTAATCCAGGCTACTCTGACTTATGCAAGTGTACTGAGATTGCTAGCGTTGCTCTCGCTCCAGTCTTCTTGCCAGCACGATCGTTATTGCTAACGCTGCCAAGTCATGACCCAGCTAGAACCGATCGCTGTACTTCAGCCAAGCTTTGAAGAACTTAACGCAGGACAAATGCACTCGATCGCTTCGGAGACAAAGCGAGAAACGTCTCGGTCAACGCTTCTAGTTGGGGTAATGGCAGTGATTTCACCCGCGATCGCAATACAAAGGGGATGAGCCAAGCATCCCCGCGATCGCTAGTGCGCGTTTTGAGGCTTGATCTACCTGGCTCGGTGCTCCCCCCGGAAATAGCTTGATTGGTAAGCGGTCTATCTCTTTTTGCTTGAGATTGTCCCATGCAGGCGCTTGTATACCTTTTGCTGAAAGTCAGAGGATGTCTTAAAAGTATTTTTGTCATTCTGAGTCGAGCCGAGCAGCACGAAGAAGCCTCTGTTCTAATGACAGCGATGTTCAAATGTCTAAGCCACAGTCCGATGAGCAAAATAACCGCTCACTCAAAGCTGTGTTGTACTCAACTGAAAACCGCTGTAAGCTGGCTACCGCGTCAAAAACACCCTATGCGCCGATCAAAAAAGGCAAGCCTTATGACTTGCCCTTCTTTTATTTCAAACCTATGGCTTTAGAGCGGCAAACGTCGTTGTCCTTAAGCTGCTTTATCAACTGCTTTTTCAACATTGTCAGCGGCACGTCCAGCGTTACGCTCAAGGTTTTTGGAACCACGATCACCAAACTGCTTCAAGTTATCTTTTACATCTTCAGCTTGATTACGAACATCTTTACCAAAGCGTTGTGCTTGCTTACCAGGCTCGGCGGCACGCACGTTATCAACTAAATCATCGGCACCGTTAATGCCTTTCTGATTGATCCGGCTTTGCACTTTATCTTTGAGCGCCTTTGCTTTAGTAGCTGCCTCGGTGTTCAAACGGCTGGAATCCACATCGCTAAAATTATTCATGCCGCCTTTGTAAGGTTGCGTTTGACCTGGTGTATTTGGTCCACCATTGCCAGGAAGCTTGTCGGCGATCGTGTCGGTGCGGCTGCAAGCAGTGCTCACCAAAACTAAAATACCTGCCAGAAAAACTGTGAAGATTTGGTTTAGTCGAATTGCTTTAAAAGTAGAAATAAGCTTGTTCATGATCATGCTCCATACGGAATTGTGTTGATGTTCAGCTAGTGGCGATCGCGCTAGAGCGTAGGTTCAACAAGTTCAAACGCTACGTTAGCGGCACACCGTACTTTATCTGAAGTGCCTGGAAAAAAGGTTAGAAAGAACCTCTCCACAGACTTAACTTCAACTATACAAAGCATCAAGCATGAACGCGTCTAGCGCAGGTCACAATTCTGCCGTACACCGCTTACGCCTCTAGAAAGAGAGAACAAGCGTAAAGCTGATTGCTGACCGCTTTAAAGGGTTTGGATTTGGATTTGCTAAATGTTTTCTACTCGCCTTGCAGCCAGCTTTTACCGCCGTTTAACGCCGCTCAGCTTTAAAACATCGACGAATGTACCGCAATAAGTGGGCAATCCAAAGGTTTCTGGACTGACAACGTACCGATGCGTAAAATGCCGATAGTTCATCGAAAAACGATCCCAGTCCGCTATCTTGATGCGAAAAAGGAAAATGATCAGGTTGGCAAGCCCCTGAGTGAGGGGAACGCGGAAATAGATGCGTTTGTTGAGGTAAAGGCAGGTCTCTTCGATCGCCCGATTCACCGTCATCATCTGATTGCCTAAGACGAGCTGCCGTGATTCGCCGTGTGTTGGCGGCTTTTCAATCAGGTGCAGCACAATCTGAGCAATATCCTTGCCATGTATGAAATGAAAACTACCCTCAGCTTTAAGAAACCGCAACAACCAAGCCCAGTTGGCAACCTGCAAAACGCCAGATGAGACGTGGGATTGAGGCTTGTTCGCATCGCCGCCTAACAGCAGTGTGGGAAACAGTGTGGTGATGCGGGGCGCAATCTTGAGCTTGGCAATCTGCTGAAAGCACATGTACTTCGATCGGATGTAGTCGTGAGTCGTCGTTTCTGCTTCTTTCAGCGGCTGATTTTCACGATTGAGAATGCTGGCGGTGGAGAAGTAAATGATCTGCTGACAGATATTAGGATCGAGCAGATTCATCAATCGGAGCGTTTGAGTGACATTAATGTCGTAAACCTCCTGCACGCCTCCCCATGAGGTTGCAATCAACACAGCACAGTCAATTGTTTTTAACAAATCACTAAACTGGTCAATCCCGCGCAAATCCGACTGCAAAATGGTGATGCCAGGACGGGCGTGATAGTCAAACTTTAGCTTGTCTGGATTTCTGACCAGCAAAAAAAGCTCGTGGTTAGTTTCTTGAATCAGAGCTTCGACGAGGTAATGACCAATACAGCCACTCGCACCAGTCACAAAAATCCGCTTGGACGTCATCGGGGGTTAAGCATGAACGGCTAATAACTGATCAGCCTGCTTGCCGATTTCAAAGAAAAAGGCGGCATTTTCTTCAGGCGTGTTCGGTAGAATACCATGCCCTAAATTGAGAATGTGCTTTTTATTTCCGGCTTTACGAATGGTGTCGAGAATGCGATCGCGAATAAAGTCTTTTGAACCAAACAAAACACCCGGATCAAGGTTGCCCTGCACAATGACCTCTTTGCCCAGTCGCGCCCGTGCATCTGCCATATCAACCGTCCAATCAACCGTCAGGATATCGGCTCCAGATTTTGCCATACGTTCCAGCAAGCCTGCACTATCACTTACAAGGAGAATAAGTGGCGTCTCGGGGTGCGTTTCTTTGATCTGGCGGAACACTTGCTGCTGGTAGGGCAAAGCGAACGTGTCGTAGTCCTGCGGACTCAACTGACCCGCCCACGAATCAAACATCTGCACGACCTGAGCACCACAGTCAATCTGGTACCGTGCATACGTGGCGATCGCATCGGCTAATTTTGCCAGCAGTTGATGCAGCACCGTTGGGTTTGAGAACGCCATGTGCTTAATGACGGAATACGTCTTTGACCCTTTACCTTCCACAGCATATGCTGCCAGCGTCCAGGGTGCGCCCACAAAGCCCAGCACCGTTGATTGATTACCTACTTCTGCCCGTAGTGCCTGCAAAATCGGCTTAATGAATGGCAGTGACGCTTCAGGCTCCAACATACGCAAGGCGTTGATTTGCGCTTCCGTACGAATGGGATCAGCAATAATTGGACCTTTCCCTTCAGCAATATCCATTTCGATGCCCAGACCAGGCAACGGCGTCACAATATCTGAGAATAGAATAACCCCGTCCGGTTGAAAGGCTTTCCAGGGTTGTAACGAAATCTCGATCGCTACCTCAGGAATTTCAGAGCGCTCTCGAAACGACGGATACTTTTCTCGCAGATCCCGGTAGGCTTTCATGTAGCGACCTGCCTGCCGCATCATCCAAACAGGCGGACGGTCTAGCACTTCACCACGTGCCGCCCGTAGGAGGTAGGGAACCTGGGTCAACCCGGTCATCTAAGCTTCGTCCTAGTATCTCAAGTGCATCCGTTAGCTTACCATTCTGCGAACACCGTTTAGGCGATCGCTTGAAGTTTTGGCTCACAACTCTAAGTTTTGATCTGCCACTAGAGCAGCG
>JBBSHC010000432.1:0-4197 GCA_038253425.1 Leptolyngbyales cyanobacterium
GTGAACGGTAGCCCTTTTGCCAACCCTCGCGTTCATAGGAGAGCAGTGGAGGGGCAGTCGCAGCGCGTTCGTTCAGTTGAAAACTTTGCATAGTAAACAGGGACATTGTGACGTGTTAATGTTTCTGCGAAGAAAGGAGAAAAGCAAACGCAGCTTTTCGATCGACTCGCAAGCACAGGCTGAGCTTTTTTAATCTTCTGCGATCGCTTCAGGCTGCCGCGCATGGGGGATAAATTCGGTCATCAAATCGGGCAAAAATGGTTGTCCCAAATGCTTCGAGGCGCAGGAGTCCACTTCAATCATGGGTACGGGATGCAAGGCTGACTCCACATCCGCTGTGGCAGCAGCATCGCCAGAACGGGGAAGCCAACCAAGAAAAGGTAAGGGTAGAAGCGTGGAGAGATTGGTAATTACAACCAGAAGCGCCAGGTTCGTAAAGTTATTCTCTGTAATGCCCAACCAGTGCATCAAAAGGGCTCCTGACTCGTAGGACAAGAGACCTGCCAGATTGACGACCGACATGAGCAGAGCAAACAACGTTGCTTCAACACCGGGTGGGCACAGTCGCGCCGCCAATACCAGAATTGGCATGTAGGCAATTTGCCCCATCATTGTCAAAACCAGATTGTCTCCCAGGCTAAACCAGCGATCGTCAATGCCTAACGCTCGATTGGCGTGAGTAACAAGCAGCAACGTAGACATACCCAGCACTGCCGAAATCACGGTAGACCAACCGAAAATGACTCGGAAAGGCACCGTCTTGAGAAACCGCTGAAAGAGCCAGATACCAACTAGAGAAGCCAGACTGGTAACCAGCCGCACTCGCCCTAAAAACTCTGGTTCAAACCCCAGTTCGTTGGTTGTAAAGAAGAAAAAGGCTGATTCAGCCGTGGGTGTTGCCTGCCAGAGAAAGAGAAAAGCCGTCGGCAACCAGATCGATTTCTGGCTAATTGCCTGACGCAATTGTCCGACTTGACCTAACACGATCGACCAATTCATTGTTTCCGTCACGCGAGCTTCTGCAATCAACCACGCGACTAACGAAACGATGAGCGGAAATGATGCCGTAATCGCAAAGACTGTGCGGGTACTAAAGTGTTCTAGCAAAGAGCCGCTGAAATAGGCTGTCAGAACACCACCGAGTGCTGAGGCTCCCCAGCAGAGCGCTTGCAGTGAACCTGCCGTGCCCAGCGATTCTCCCCTCGCCCGCTCGACCACCAGCGAATCGACAATAACATCACTAAACGCAACGGAAAGAGAGCCAAGCGCGATCGCCAGCATTGCTGCCCAGGCAGAATCGACCACTGTTGCCAGCGCAACCCAGGACAGGACGCCAAGTAACCCTGACAAGATTAAATAGGGACGACGCCGATAGCCCAAAATTGGTAAGCCGTCGGAGATGAAACCAAATAAGGGCTTGATCATCCAGGGGAGAGCCGCGACGCCGACCAACGCCGACACCTCAGCCGGACTCAGCCCCAACTCATCTTTAAGGAAAAAGCTAATTGCCAGCCGTGCTAAGCCCAGAATGCCCTGAACGAAGTAAACCAGCAGAATGGCGATTAGTTCAGCACTTGGCTCGTTGCCGAAAAATACCTTCTCGGTTAACGAGGCTTTCATTCTGGCTAAACCAGGGGAGGAAACAATCATTGATAATTTGTTACAAACGTTTATCAATTCAGTCCCTATCATAACGCCTCCTTTTCGAGGAGGCACGCTTTGCTCAATCTAAGCTGCCCAGATTACATCCAATTTGAACAGTGGGCAGGTACAGGAATGCGATCGAACTATGGTGTTGCATGTTTGAAATGCCGTGTTTTCTCAAACAAGTGCCTGTTTCGTCGGTACAAAGAACCGCCAAAATAAAAGCGCAGTGAAGCAAAACGAACTTAATCTTAGTTCGCAACTTGTTGCTTCGCTACGCTGGCTCAGAATCGGTAGTGATGACGATTAAATCGTCTGCGTCGTTTGGGTTGCTAGTACCAAATCCAACAAATTAAGTTTTCGCGAAATAAATTCACAGCCTTTCCAAAAGACTTCAAACTTAGATGCTGCAAACAGGCTTATCGTTGGCATTCAGCTTGATCTTGCCTTCTGTACCACCAACGACAAAGGGGACTTCCTGATCACCGACCTTTCTCATAAAGATCGGCTTCTGACGTGTGCAGTCTGTGATTGCTGCACCCCAAGCAGCATAATCGCTTGATAGTTTGTCGGTGATGGGAGTATTGGTAGTGATGGCAGTGTCTTTTGCAATCAACAGATCAATCGGTAGCGTGAAATAAATGGGCGTCACAGGAGGGGTGGGCAAATCAACCGAACGACCACCGACAATTGTTTCTTGGTCGGGCGATTCAGTGACTGCCAGAGGCTCTGCGGATGCTGCCAAGGCTTGACCCATCGAAAGCGTAACAACAACAGCAACAGCAAATCGTTTTAACATAAGGGAAATCTCCTCCACAAACTTGTAGTAATCAACCAACGTTTAGATGCTTGCGGCGTAACGTTGCCCTGCGGTCTTGCAGACCAACGCGATGGCGCACCGGAACTCCTAAGCAAGGATAGCTTTCAGGAGATACTTTGACATCAAAGGAATGTCACGCCCCTTACCATAGCCTGCTGACTATGGGCACGGCAATCCCCCCAAAGTAGAATGCACAATCGCGTACAAGCCTCTGTAGGTAGAGATTACGTGCTAAACAGCTAGAGCAACACAGGGGCTGGTTAGTGCTGCTTAAGCCACTTTGACTCACGCTTGCCTTACGAATCCCTTACTTATTGAGCCAAGTGCAGCGATCGAGCCATCAGCACGTCGGCTGTAATGCCATTCACTTTCATTAGCTCACCAGAGCTGGCAGTTGTTTCACCGCGTTTCCAGGCAACCGTATCTCGCTTGGCTGTGCTCCGCAGCATCACTGGCTCTAACATCCCACTGGCACCGCCCGTCACACCAATGAGTACATCGCCGCCAAAGAGAGTGTCAAACCCAGCATCGCTGAGAAAGGCATCATCCGGTTCAGAGCAAAGATCCCACGCCACGTCAGAGGGACGATAGAGACGACGAGGGTTGACGATCGAAACAATGCGAACGCCCAAGCCTTCTGCTTCTAAGCGAGTGGCAGCTTCAAACACTGGAGTTAGGCTCATATCACCGATAACAGCGAAGACAACGGTTTTGCTGCCGCTGGTTTCGTGCAGTGCAATGGCACCATCCGCGATCGCTTGTCGGGTCTGGTCAAACGTCGTGCGGATGGGTAAGGGCGACTTGCTTGCTGTAATGACAACGCCTTTGTTTTTCTGGGTAAGCGCCCAGTCGTAGCAAACTTGGATGCTATTGGCATCGGGTGGAAAGAGCGGAAATACGTTGCCGTTTCGCATCATGGCAGCAAAATACGCCTCAATCTCCGGCCGTTGGTGCGTCCAGCCGTTGCGTCCCTGCTCTAGCGCTCCTGCTGTAAAGAGCGTGACAGTGGCAGGAGTGAGGCGACGTAACTCAGCCATTGCCTGTGTCACCGTTTGCCAAATTGGTAAACCGTTGACAGCGAACGATTCGTAGGAACACCAGAGCGATCGCGAACCCATTAATGCTAATCCGGCTGCCAGTCCAGCACAGGCATCTTCACTCAATGGTTCATACACTTGCCCACCGGGTTTCTGGTAATACAGGGGGTCTTCAGTCGGGTGAATAATTTTTAGCGCCTGGTTGATGTTTGCAATACCAGATGCTTCGTTGCCATCGGCATTTGTTACCACGTAGCCCGAATCTGCCTGCCCCACTGCCGCTACAACCTTACCCATCGCTGTAGTAGAGACCTTCGGTTCGCCGCCAACGGCAAATTCTTCTAATGGCAGTTGACCCAACTCAGGTAACGGCAAGGTAGATTCGGTCACGGCTGTTTTGCTGGCAGACCCGCCGCCTGCCCGTACACAGTTGGTTCGCACTAGATCCCACGCCGCAGCAGGTAAGGCGCGTGTCCGTAATGCTGCCATAATGTCAGCATTGTCGAGGGTATGTTGGGCATACAGGTTATGCGATTTTGCCCCACGAGCGTGGACACCAGCCCCTTTGAGCTGCTTGATAATGAATACCGTGAGCTTGCCGTTAAGGGCAGATTGGGCCGCTTTGTTCGCACCTACTAGCACAGCATGGGTGAAGGCGATGCGCTGCTCTAAGGCGAACGCAGTACTGTCAACGTA
>JBBSHC010000433.1:0-4188 GCA_038253425.1 Leptolyngbyales cyanobacterium
AATCGCTTCAGAACGCTGATTATCAGTGCTGGGCTGTTGAGTCTTGCGATCGCCAATCCATTGCTAGCACAAGAAAAAATGCTGCGGACACTGACTGTAACAGGACGCGGTACCGAAATGGTAGCCACAACGATTACTCAAGTGCGCCTGGGCGTAGAAGCGCAAGGCAAAACAGCGAATGAGGTACAGCAAGAGGTTGCACGACGATCAAACGCGGTTGTAAACCTGTTGAAATCACGGCAGGTAGACAAACTTGAAACGACAGGCATTAATCTCAGTCCGACTTATCAGTACGACAACGGTAAGCAAACGTTGACGGGCTACTCTGCCAGCAATATTGTGAGTTTCCGCATTGCGACTGAGAAAGCAGGAACGTTGTTGGATGAGGCAGTCAAGACTGGTGCATCTCGCATTGACGGTGTGAGCTTTATTGCCACCGATGCCGCGATCGCCACAACTCAAAAAGCGGCTCTGCGTGAGGCTACTCAAGATGCACAAGCACAAGCAGATGCGGTTTTCAGCGCCCTTAACTTAAGCAAAGGTCAAATTGTCAGCATTCAGGTGAATGGTGCTTCTGCACCCCCACCGCGTCCACTAGAAGATTTTCAATCACTGCGTGCTTCTGCCGCCCCCAAAGCTCCCAGCCCAGTGATTGGTGGTGAGCAGGAAGTTCAAGCATCGGTGACGTTACAGATTAGCTACTAGGAACGCGGATTTAATAAGGTGCAATTCTTTCTGTAGGGACGTTCCATGGAACGTCCCTACTACTACAGAAGGGAAATGTTTCAGATTAATTAATCCACGATCCCTAGCAAGAGTTTTGAGTTGTCTGACACGATCGTTCAACTCAAAACTCGTAACTCAAAATTGCTTAAAACTCGTCGTCGTAGCCGCCGCTACTAGCCCCCGCTTCGTTGTCGCGCTTAGACCCTAGCAGATCTAGCCGTTCAACGCGGATGATGGGCTTGGAGCGATCGTCTCCGGTACTGCGATCTTTCCAGGTGTCAAATTTGAGTGCGCCCGTAATGCCGATTAGGCTTCCCTTACGAACATAGTTGGCCGCGACCTCAGCCGTCTTGCCCCACAGCTCCAGGTTAAACCAATCGGGCTGGTCATTGTTGCGAGTTTTGCGATTGACCGCCAGCGTCAAACTGCACTTTACGCTACCCGATTCAAAATATTTGACATCTGGATCACCACCAACACGACCAACAAGGGTTACAGCATTCAGGCTCATAGTTTTTCTGGTGCAGATAGACGCGTTTTCAGCAGGTTAACTTAAATTGTTTAGCCGATTGAAGAAGAGATTAAATTTAATTACAAAGAACGATCGCACTGCTTTTTGGTACAAACGTATTTTAGCAGATGCTCCTTAGCAGTGTGGTGGCGTTTGTTCTGTAAGAGATAAAGTTTTCAGTCGGTCAATTTGAAGCTTTGTCCTCCAGCAAATTTTACTGATATTCACTCTCGATCGACTATTTTTATCATCTTATCCTGATCGCTATTCCATTCGGTTGAAACCTTACTCAATCGCGGTTAGACACATCATTGGCTGTCGATCGACCGCTTGTCTAAATTAGGTCATTCTAATCGTAGAGTGCTAGGCTGACTGGACGCAGTGCTAAAAATATAATAAAATCCGACGTTGATTGCGTATTGTTAGATTGGGTAGTCGGTCATCAGTCATCCGTTAGTTATTTAAGAGGCATAGAGGCTAGTGGGACTTTTTAGTCGCTTTTCCCTTTCGCGGGATATGGGTATTGATCTTGGAACGGCAAACACGTTGGTCTATGTGTCAGGCAAGGGTATTGTCCTGCAAGAACCGTCTGTCGTTGCTATGGATCAGGATTCAAAAATGCCACTGGCAGTGGGAGAAGACGCTAAGCGAATGCTGGGTCGTACTCCTGGTAATGTCATTGCACTACGACCGCTCCGCGATGGTGTGATCGCCGACTTTGATACGGCTGAGTTGATGCTCAAGCACTTTATTAGACGAGTTCACGAAGGCAAAACGCTGGTATCGCCTCGGATTGTCATCGGTATCCCCAGTGGTGTGACGGGTGTTGAGCGACGGGCAGTGATGGATGCAGCTTCGCAGGCAGGCGCTAGAGATGTCTACCTGATCGACGAGCCAGTGGCGGCAGCGATCGGAGCCGGATTGCCTGTAGCTGAACCAACTGGCAATATGATTATCGACATCGGGGGTGGTACAACCGAAGTCGCAGTCTTAAGTTTGCAGGGAACGGTTCTGAGTGAATCGGTGCGAGTCGCAGGTGACGAACTGAGTGAAGCGATCACTCAATACATGAAGAAAGTTCACAACCTCGTCATTGGTGAACGGACGGCTGAAGAAATCAAAATTACCATTGGCTCTGCGTATCCTGTCGATGACGAAACCATGATGGAAGTCCGGGGATTACACTTGCTTTCTGGTTTGCCACGCACTGTTGCTGTGAAAGCACCCGAAATTCGTGAAAGTATGTCGGAGCCGTTGGCGGTCATTATCGATGCGGTGAAGCGCACCCTGGAACGTACACCACCAGAACTGGCGGCAGATATTATCGATCGCGGTATTATGCTGGCGGGTGGTGGTGCCCTGCTCAAGGGCATTGATACCTTAATCAGCCATGAAACAGGCATTGTCGTTCACGTGGCGGCTGATCCATTAAGCTGTGTTGTGCTGGGAACGGGTCGCGTTTTAGAGAACTTCAAGCAATTGGAGCGGGTCTTTAGCGGTCGATCGCGCAACTTTTAGCGATTAGCATTCGTCCAGATATTTGTAGATTATTAACGCCTTTTTTGCTCCCTTTTCCTGAATCGCTACTTTTTGTGATCGCCGATAAAAATCTAGCTCGCTCACCTTCTCAATCGCCTGCATGTATACCCTGCGCCGTTGGTGGGATCGACACCGACTCCAAATTATTCTTGCGAGCATGGCTCTTAGCTCAGCTTTGTTGATCCGGCAGACCCAAGCAACGCCCCTGTTTGAAGCCTATCAACTGTTGGTTCGTGCGTTTCAGCCTAATTTAGCTCAACAGCATTTGCTTGAGAATGCCCAATTTCAAGAATTGCAGCAACGTCTCATTGAGCTAGAAAGCCAAAATCAGCGACTAAAAGACCTGTTGGGCTACGTTTCAGAAACTAAGAAAGCTGCTATCACTGCCCCGGTTGTGGGACGCAGTGCAGATCATTGGTGGCAACAGCTTATTTTGGGGCGTGGCAGTGATGATGCTGTGAAGGTTGGCTCCGTGGTGATGGCTCCTGGTGGCGTCGTGGGTCGAGTTACCAGTGTTACACCCCATACCAGCCGTGTGTTATTGCTAAGTGATCCATCCAGCCGCATTGGTGTCACCATCAGCCGCAGCCGTTTTATGGGCTATATGCGTGGACAGTCCACCAGCCGCGCTGTGATGGAATTTTTTGATAAGGTGCCTGATGTGCGGCGGGGCGATGTCGTTTCTACGTCAGCGCTGAGTCAACTGTTTCCAGCGGGAATGCCGATCGGTCGGATTGAATCAGTCAACCTCAATAAAAGCCCTGCACCCGAAGCAATTATCGAGCTGTCGGCACCAGTGAGCTTTTTAGAATGGGCGGTTATTTATCCCTATGAGCAGACGGCTCAAGCAGGCGGCACACCCGACCAAAAGTCTGACTCGAAAGCTGAGCCATGAAAACTGAAGCGTTGGTGAGCACCTGGCGAGATCACCCCATACAGCGGCTAGTGGTCAACTGTGCTGTTACAGTTGGTTCTCTACTACTGTGTCTGCTCATCTTGCCGACCCGCTTGCCCGGTATGGAGTTGGCAGGCATTGGACCGAACTGGTTGCTCATTTGGGTTGTTGCCTGGAGTGTCAACCGGACGACCTTGCAGGGTGCCCTGGCAGGAGTGACGTTGGGCTTAATTCAAGATGGCATGACGGCTAATGCCCCGACCCATGTTCTAAGCCTGGTGGTGGTTGGCATTTTGACGGCTCGCTTGCGGAAGGGACGCTACATTCAGGAAGATTTTATTTCCGTGGCGCTGATTGCCTTTGGTACAGCCGTTATTGCTGAGACGGTGATGGCAATTCAGTACACGTTTCAAGCCGATCGCTCTCTAGTAGAAATTTGGGCTTATCATCAACTGATTGCTCTTAGTTCTGCCATTCTTAGTAGCCTGTGGGCACCCGTGATTTACTTTCCGCTGAA
>JBBSHC010000434.1:0-4185 GCA_038253425.1 Leptolyngbyales cyanobacterium
AAGTTTGGCGATAACGACACGCTCTCTGCCCTCGTTGCGAATCTAGTACGCGCTGATTGGTTGTTTTTGCTAACGGATGTCGATCGCCTTTATTCAGCCGACCCTCGTAGCAACCCCGATGCTCAACCGATCGTGCGAGTCAACCGCATGGATCAACTGAAAGAGCTACAAGTCAAAACGGGCGACCCCGGTTCGCGCTGGGGGACTGGCGGCATGGTCACAAAAATTGCGGCTGCCCAAATTGCGACGGGGGCTGGCGTAAGAACGGTCATCACCGATGGTCGGCAACCAAGAAATCTAGAAAAAATTTTACAGGGCGAAGCCATTGGCACTCAGTTTGAACCCCAACCTAGACCTGTCAGCGCCCGCAAACGTTGGATTGCTCATGGATTGGTACCCGCAGGCAAACTTTATCTGGATGATGGCGCTGTCAAAGCAATTCGTAGCGCCGGACGATCGCTCCTGGCAGCCGGAATTGTCCAGGTAGAAGGCGAGTTTCAAAGCCAAGAAGCGGTACTGCTATGCGATCGCGCTGGGCAAGAAATTGCGCGAGGGATTGTCAATTACCGCAGTGGTGAACTGCAACAAATTCAAGGGCACCAATCTGACGCGATCGCTGCCATCTTGGGCTATCCTGGTGCCGAAACAGTTGTCCACAGAGATAATTTAGTACTCAGTGAATAGGTTAGATTAATTACTCTTTCACTCAAAACTCTCAGTCCTCATCCCTCATTTCTTGCCCCTCATCCTTCTTTCTAACTCCGCCTCCGCTCTCCCACCATCATGCGATTGACAGTCTGTGCTAAAGCTTTGCGATGAGGTGGATAGTCTGTTTGCTGGGCAGCTATAGACGTTAAAAACTCAAGATTAAACCGATATCCGACATTGCGAACAGTCTGAATCAAGCTAGGCTGACGCGGATCGGTTTCAATCTTTTTGCGAAGCGACAAAATATGTGTGTCAACGGTACGGGGATTGTCGATCGCGTCGGGCCATGCGCGGCGTAACAGTTCCGATCGACTCAGGGGCAATCCGCCTGCCTGTGCCAACACATACAGCAAGCTAAACTCTTGCGGGGTTAGATCAACCAGATCACCCTTGAAGCGCACACGACGATGCACCAGGTCAATTTTGAGATCACCATAGTCTAGCGAGGCGGGTGGTGTGGGCGATTTACTACGGCGAACCAGTGCTTCTACCCGAGCAAGAAATTCTTGCATTCCAAAGGGTTTGGTCAAGTAGTCATCGGCTCCCGCTCGTAAGCCTTCAACAATATCTGTTTCACTACTCCGAGCAGACAGCATCAAAATGAGTGACTGCTGTTGCTGCTGAAGCCAGCGACAGAACTCGATACCATTACCGTCGGGCAACTCGGAGTCTAAGATGACCAGCGTTGGCTGACGATGTTGAAACACGTCCCTGGCTTGATGAATGTCAGCCGATTGGTGAACCCAATACCCTGCCTGCTGCAAATGCCAACCCAACAACGATCGCAGATGCGGATTTGCCTCGACAATCTGAATACAAAAAGCTCCCACGGAGGCTGCATTCCTAAAAGTTTGTGACTATAACCTATCAGAGCCTTCCATCTGGGTCTGTAATCGCCGCTACTCCTGGTAATTCAGCATTTTCAGGGATAGTAACGAAACTCAGCCGCTTTTGCCTGCTCTATGCCTCATCTTTCCTTCAACTTAACGCTAACTGATTAGCGCTAACTGAGTGCTTTTTCAGACGATAGTCCTTAGAAGGAGTGAGAACCTGATTCATTAAAGTTAAAATAGTAAACATATTAGCCGTTTCGTAAGTAGTGATGGTTCGGAGCGACTAGTCTTTCACCTGGTGCAACAGGCGATCGCAAGACTCCGATCGATGACTGCTTCTTCCTGCCGGAACGGTTGGTTTAACCCTTTCGACGCCTATTATGTTGCAAGACACCCTGACAATCCGCTACTACCAGAAGCTAACCGATGCAATGGTAGATCTATGGAACCGAGGCTATCGCTTTGATGATTTGCGTCTTTACGTCGATGGCTATATTGCGTGTCTGAAGCACAGCAACAGTCTGGAGCCATATCTGATTCATCGTCTTGAAGAAGAGATCGTGCGTTACCTGTATGACGTTTCTAATTTTGAGAAAGTCGAACCAGAGCGGGATTATCGCTAAAGCGCAGAAGTGCCATCCCACTAGCCTTCTCTGTTGAAGGTTTGCGTCAGCTTTTGATGCCGCAGCTCAAGGGTTGCAACACCCTTGCGTCGTCTATGGTGGTGTGTGAGCAATGAGTGTTCACGCCGACCTAAGAACGTCATACCTCCGCTTGAAGTTGCTTAGCAGTACGTTTTGTCTGGAAAGTTTAAAAAATTAAAGGTTGAGCCTGAAAATTTTGACTCAACCCTTTAAATCTGAGAAAGCCGATTAGATTTGCTCGATCGAATTGTTGACGTTGATGCAGGCGCTTTGTGCACTTTAAAGGAGCATTTTGATCGCCCAACTTAGCGACCTCAGCGTCTGTAAAAAGGTTCTGTTTGAGCCGATACTATGAAGCCATCGCCACTTCGACCATTTCTTGAAGTTCGCCCTTCTGATAAAGCTCAATCAAAATATCAGAACCACCGACGAACTGTCCATCTACATAAACTTGAGGGATAGTGGGCCAGCTAGAGTATTCCTTGATGCCCTGGCGGATATCAGCATCAGCAAGCACATCAACCGTTTCAAAAGGCACACCAAGCGTGTTGAGAATCTGCACCACGTTATTAGAAAAGCCGCACTGGGGCATGAGCTTGTTGCCCTTCATGAAGACCATAATTTTGTTTTGCTTGATTAGCGTTTCAAGCCGCTCTTGAGTTTCTGGAGTCATAGTTCTGCGATGAGATGGTATGCAAGAAGACGAGATGCAAAGGAATGGGCGATCGACAGGGAGCCGATAGAGAAAACTTAGACAACTTGACCAACACGTGTCCAGTCTTGAGGCGTGTAGGTTTTGATTGCCATCGCATGGATCGCACCACTGAGCAAATGCTGCTGGACTGCCTTATTGACCAATTGGTGCTGTTGCACCAGACGTTTTCCTTCAAAGTGAGACGAAACTACCGTTACCTCATAATGCTCACCGTCATTTGTAAGCACTTGAACCTGGGCATCGGGTAGTTCAGCTTTGATCATGGTTTCAACCTGATCGGGGCTAATCATTCATTCTCCTTGACCAATACTGGAATCCTTAATCTAGTCTAACGTCCAACAGTAAAATAAGTCTGCTCATTATCAGTGCAGATGTCGTAGCTTACCCAATAGCACTATTTTCATCAGAAGCAACGAGCGGCTTTAACAGTACTACCGAGGAGCCGCGCTGGGCTGATCGGCGCGCGAACGGGGGTAGGGTGCATCGACAAAGCCTAATTCGAGAAGTTGCTGATACGCTTTTTGACCCAGATCGCGGGTAGGCTGTTGACTGCGAATGATTTGCACCAGCAAAGGAACTGCTAGTTCGGGCTGATTTTGTGCCCGGTGTACCAGAGCAAGCTGATACGTTGCCTTATCTCGCATTTCGGCGGACTGTAGGGCTTTGCGTCGCTGAGTGTCGGCAATGCGGTTATCAATGCCAGAGAAACTACCTGCCAGGTCTTGATAAAAGTTAGACAACTGGTTGAAGACTTGCCGCGCTTCCTGAAGCTTTTTAATAGCGGTGGGGTAGTTCTGAGCAGATACAGCTTTGTCCGCGTCCGACATGAGGCGCTGTCCGCCTTGCTGACTAAGCAGACCTGCATCTTGATCGGTCGGTTTCAAGACGCTTGGATCGTTCGGGTCGATCGGCTGCGCTTGATTGGGACCGGATGGCAAAGCCTGAGCAAAGCTACTGATCGGCTTTAGTAACAAAGAGGCAGTGAGGAGAGACAGGGAGATAAATCCTGCTGTGCGGAGAAGGCGAGTAGTTCCAAAGGATTCCATGAGGCGACTCTAGTCTAATTGCAAAAACAGGACTGAGAAACAACTGTATCAAAACTTTGGGTATATTACCATTGCGTGGTGACGCCTTGCCTGAGTAGTGCCGAACTGGTGCTGAAGTGAATTGTGGTGAAACGATCGACAGTGGAACTGTCTTTTAGCCGCTTGTGTTGCTTGACGCGGTTGCCTTTTGGCAGATCAAGTCAACGCTAGGCTGCTGAGTGAGTACACTGAGATCAATT
>JBBSHC010000435.1:0-4176 GCA_038253425.1 Leptolyngbyales cyanobacterium
GAAGAGACACAGACTGCGCGATCGGAGTTTTTAGAGCAAGGCTAAAGGCTAAAAATATCTCACCACCTTTTATCCTTTATCTTTTATAGCTGCCGCCACAGGGCTTAGGACATTGGGATCAAAGGGTGTGGGGGGGCATTGCCCCCAGCCAGGGGTTCCACCCCTGCACCCCGTCCTAACCAGAATGGCTATGGCTATATCCTTCATCCTTCCCTCATTCTTTCCCTCTCAACGTGTGGCGCTCAAAAAAGCTCCAAATTTCCTGACTACCATTGACTAGCTGAGTGGGACCAGAACCGCCCCTGGGCCAAAGATGCCCAACCCCTTTAAGGGCGATCAGTTCCACTTCAGAGCCGCCTGCACAGTTGGAGTAGCGGTCAATTTCAATCCGCTCGTTGGGCAAACGTTTGACAGGTGCAGAAGCAGGACAGCGATCGTGGCGCTGCCAGAAGTCGATCGTACCGGGTACTGAAAGCAGAGAGCCATACGGCATATTCCCGCCTTGCCAGGGCACTTTGCGATCGGCAGTACCGTTGATCATCAGCATCGGAATCGGTGTGGGCGGATGACAGGTACTCTGTAGCTGACTGGGCAAGCTGGCAACTACCGTGGCAAAGGCAGCTATGCGAGACGACGGCTCACACGCTAGGCGCTGCACCAAAAAGCCACCATTAGAGACGCCCGCAGCATAAATGCGCCGTGGATCAATCGATCGCGTCTGGCTGAGCTGGTCGATGAGAGCAGAGACAAAACCAACGTCATCCACGCCAGTCAATTGTTTGTCTAGCGGGTTCCAACGGCGCTCAATGCCATCGGGATAGGCAATTAGAAAACCTTTCTGTTCTGCCAGGACACTGAAGCCAGAGCCATTTGCCAGATCTTTGCCCTGTGACCCATAGCCGTGAAAAGCGAGGACTAATGGTAAAGGGCGATCGGGGCGATATGCTTTTGGCGTATACAGACGATAGGTACGTTGCTGTCCTTCATACACCAACTTAGCCGTCGAATTGCCTGACTTTATCGGTTGAGCAGCAGCGGCAACAGCGTCTGATGACTGTGTGTCGGCTGTTTGACTTTGCTGAGGCTGCAATGGTTGGCAACCAGCGAGCCAGACCATCAGCGCGATCGGTACTGGAAATAGCCTGGTGAGAAAACTCCAGCACACAGGTAGACTCATGAGGACAGGCTCCATTGAGCATAACAGCGTCAGCAACACCGCGACGAATGACCGAAAGCGCGATGCGGAAGCGGTATTGGCATCACAGCTTAACAACTATTCACACTGGCTGGTTCTGCCTGGAGATTGATTGTTTTGCTTACTGCGTGAGCGGGAGGGTGATTGTGAAGGTTGTCCCCTCGTCTACTGCGCTTTCGACGGTGATTTCGCCACCGTGTAAGTCGATGGCTTGTTTGACGATCGCCAGCCCCAGCCCCGTGCCGGGAATCGTGCCGACATTACGTGCCCGGTAGAACGGTTGAAAGAGCCTGGATTGCTGCTCTGAAGGAATACCAATCCCTGCATCTTGTACGCTAATGATCACGTGATTGTCATCACACCACAGTGCGACCAGCACCGAGGTACCAGCAGGCGAATACTTCACCGCGTTTGAGAGCAAATTGTTCAAAATTTGTTGCCCTAGCACCGTATCAATGCAAGCAACGTCACACGAACCATCATGGTCTAGGTGAAGCGTATGTCGATCGCCCTCGCTACTCTGATGCAGGTCTACAGTGGCTTGACAAAACGCTTCCAGTTTTTGTGGCGTAGGGTTAAACGGCTGTTTGCCCGCCTCGGCATGGCTATAGCTCAACACATTTGTAATGAGAGCATCCAGGCGACGAATGCTGCTCCGAATGCGCTCTGCATACTGTTGCTTCTTTTCGTCGGTCGCTTGATGCCCGTAGCGCTCCAGCAGTTCTGCCGACATCAAAATGATTGCCATTGGCGTCCGAAATTCGTGCGACACCGTTTCGATAAAGTGAGATTTCAGCTCGCCTAATTCTTTTTCGCTTGCCAATTCCTTTAGAAGTATGGCTTCTGCCTGTTTCAGTGCAGTAATGTCGCGGATGAGCCAGCGCCAACCCGTTAAGTCGCCGCGATCGTCGTAGATAGCTGACATCTCAACCATCGCTGGAAAACTTTCACCATCGCGCGGTTGAAATTGGATCGTCCAGGCTCGCAACTGAGCACCCGCTTGCAGGCGAGTGAGATACGTGTGAAAGGCGCGATGATCGGCGTTTGCTACAAACACCAGCAATGGTTTGCCCACTAAAAGCTGCTGACGGACTCCAAACAAGTTGCCAACTACCTGATTTGCTTCCTGAATCACGCCCTGAACATTGGTCACGAGATACCCATCTGCAATGGTGTTAAACAGTGCCTGATACCGTTGCTGCTGTTGCTTCAGGGTTTGGCGCAGGGTAAGCAACTCTTCGTGCTGTTGGTAACGATTGCCCAGCAACTCATCGTACTGCTGCTGTAACTCTTCTAAGACAACAGAAAGTTCTTCCAGGGCAACAGAAAGTAATTTCGGTTCAAGAAGAAATTCTTGCGTGTGACGTAACAACAGTTCGACTCGTTGCTGTGCCTTTTGCAAACCCCATCCGACTGATTCGGTATTGCTCATGTACCTACATCCTCCATGATGAGAATCGCACCCTGACGCTCTTGGTTAGGACCGATAAGCGGGGTGCAAATCACCTGACAGCGGAAGGATCGCCCGCGACGGTTAACTGCGTCAATGACTAGCTCTAAGCGATCGTCACCCGCCAGACAAGCACGAATCGTTTCCCGCAGTTGGTCAACGGGTAAGCCAATATCAAGGTTAAAAAACGACTTGTCTGCAACTTCCTCAGTCCGCAAGCCCCACAAGTTTTCTGTTTGCTTGTTCCAACTGAGAATATTGAACTGGTTGCCAATCACGACCACCCCTGACTGAATACTAGCAAGGATGGATTGAAGGAGGGCGTTTGCCTGGTTGACTTCGCTGGTACGCTCTCGCAGTTCTTCATTCATAGTTTGCAGTTCTTCGTTCGTGGACTGGAGTTCTTCGTTCATGGTTTCCAGTTCCTCGTTGGTGGATTGGAGTTCCTCGTTGGTGGTTTCTAGCTCTTCGTTGGTGGACTGGAGTTCTTCGTTGGTGGTTTCCAGTTCTTCATTACTGGACTGGAGTTCTTCGTTTGCCGTTTCTAATTCCTGATTCGAGCGCTGGAGTTCGGTTTGCAATGCATGATAGCGAGTGACATCGGTAAAGATGATGCTGATCCCCGGTCGATCGCCGCTGTTTTCTTGTAACGGAATGAACTGCACATCCAGGTATTGCAGGGCACCATCCGGTAGCGGGCGAACAACGTCAAGCACTGTCAACGGACGTCGATCGCTGTAGGCTTGCTCCATGCGGGCACGCAACTCTAACGGACGATACGACACTTCCAGGTTTTGCAGCGGGCTGCCCAGATCCCGGATGTGAATGCCAAACATCGATCGTGCGATCGCATTTGCTAACATCAGCTTGCCGTGAACATTGACCACTAGCTGCGCCGATGACGACACATCAAACGCAAACGTCTGTAGCTGGAAAGACGGCTGCATTGCCTCATTGGGATTATTTGAGGCAACCAGAAGGCTATCGCGTAGAGTTGCTTTGGGTACCTTGGCAAAAATGCGGTTTGGCAGGCTGATGGGCGAAAACGAATCAACGTGGGTCAGCAGCATTTCTGCTTTGCCCAAAAATAACACGCCTGTATTGTTTAGCCCAAAGTGCAGGCGTGACAAAATACGGGTTTGCGTCTCAGCATTGAAATAGATTAACGCGTTGCGGCAAACCAGCAAATCTAACCGCGAGATGGGCGCGTCTTGCACCAGGTCATGGCGACCAAAAATAATAGCGCGGCGTAAATCAGCCCGAAAAACGTAGCGATCGCCAACCAACTCAAAATAGCGCTCTCGTAATTCTTGGGACAGGGGCTGTAGATCGCTGTCTCTGTAACTGGCATGACGCGCTTGATCCAGCGCCTCTTCATCCACATCGGTGGCATAGATTTTGACCCGCTGCCGAAACTGCGTCGCTCCTAGCAGCTCAGCCAGTACGATCGCCAGCGTATAGGCTTCTTCTCCAGAGGCACAGCCCGCGCTCCACACGCGAATGGGTTCATCGGGTGCTTTGGCTTCTAGCA
>JBBSHC010000436.1:0-4159 GCA_038253425.1 Leptolyngbyales cyanobacterium
AGTCATGAAGCTGCTGTTTATTCGTCATGCCCAGTCAACTGGAAACCAGGAAAAACGGATGCAGGGGCATGGTGACTATGCCCTCTCCAGCGATGGCAGGCAGCAGGCAGAGCGGCTTGCCCATAGCTTGCTGGCAGAATCATGGTATCCGTCTCACGTTTACAGCAGTCCCTTAAAGCGCACGGCTCAGACCACGCAGATTTTGCTGGATCACTTTCAGGCGGCACCCCTTCCGGCTGCGGTAAGCGATCTAATCGATAGCGCTGAAACGCCCCTTGACTTGCCAGAAAATGAGTCCAAAGCGATCGCGCTCACCTATGCCGACGGACTCAAAGAATTCCAAAACGGCATTTTTCAGGGGCTTACCTGGGCAGAGGCTGTTAGCCGCTATCCTGACCTCTGCCGTGCGTTAGAAGCATCACCCGATTGGATTCAAATTCCAGGTGCAGAAACGCCGCAAGAAGCGCGTGACCGTGCTAGCCGCTTTATTCAAGCACTCTTCGATCGACACAAAAATGGCGATCATATCTGGATTATTACCCATAGCTGGATCTTGCAGCATTTGGTTGCCGAGTTGATGGGGTGCGATCGCTCCTGGCGGCTACGGGCGACCAACACCGCCTTGTTTGAATTTTGGGTTGATCAATCGCGCTGGCATCGGTTGGATCAAAATCGTTTTAATACTGATCTCTGGCAGGTACGGCGTTTCAATGACTGTCGCCACCTGAAAAGCGGCTGACGTAAACGTGTCACTACGAGCGTACCGATCGCTGCCTTGCCTGCTTCAGGTTCACCAGTTGTCACAGAACTAAGGAGATTTCTACTAAACAAAGTACCCATTGTCTATGCCCTACGGGCAGGCTACGCCAACGATTTCGCTCAGCTAGCCTACACCCTGAGCGGAGTCGAAGGGTAAAATCTTTTCTGGAAATCGCCTAAATTTAGTCTTTGCTTCGGCTCATCCCTGCATCGTTTATAGACAAGCGTTTATAGACAAGCGTTCACCCTACTGTAGCGATAGAAAAACATTAATTTTTTGCTTACAAACCAGACATTCGGGCAAATTTTGGTATCGATTCGATCCGTTTACCAGTTCCATTCACCCAAATTGGAGTATCTTGAATCAAGGATTGCTGTGGCATCCTTTGAGAACGATCAGGGTTACTTTTTAGATTGCAACGATGACAAGCACAGTGAACGATATTGTCAAACAAGCTAATCAGGGTAGTGTTGCGGCAATTATTCAGGTTCTTAACGAAAAGCTTGCCAATGCTGGCGTTCGCACCCGTGCCATTTTTGCCGATGGCGTACTGCAACTGCTCTGTGAAGCTGCAACTGCTGAGCAGCTAGAGCCATCCACCTTGATTACGCAGATCCAGCAAACGTTAGAGGCGATCGCTCCTCGCAATATCCGTCGTGTCAATATCAACAGCCGCCTTGTGCGTGAGCAACAGTTGCTCTGGCTAGAGGAAATCAGCCGCGACCCCGAAAATCAGCTTCTCTGGTCTCAAGAAATTACGCTCAACAAACCCAATCTCTTTCGGCATCTGGTCAACGAGTGGCAGCAGAATGCCGAAGCAACCAAGACAAATCTGCCGACTCGCTCTCCGCGTCAAGAACGCGATCGCCGTTTGTTTTGGCGTGGGCTAATGGGTGGCGCTGGCGTCAGTCTATTGCTCCTTTTAGGTGGCTGGGGTTTATACAGTTGGCTCGGCGCTACAAAGTCAACTCAAGTGCCTCCCGCACAACCGAGCAGCTCATCCCCTGTACAGGCACCACCTCCTGTTGTCAACGTTGAACCAACGACAAAACAAGATTCGTTCTCGATCGCGGTGAGAATTGCAGAGCAGGCGTCTCAAGAAGGGTTAACGGCACAATCACAGGCGCAGTGGCTCGAATTAGCAGCCCGCTGGCAACGTGCCTCTGATTTAATGGCAACAGTACCTGCTGGCGACGGACGCTACAAAACGGCACAGGATCGGGTGATCGCTTACCGTAAGAACAAAGAATTAGCGCTTTCAAAAGCCAATCAGCAACAGTCTGAGCCGTCCCCCGCAGTAACGCTTCCTGCCCCTGCACCAAACAATCCTTCAGAGTCGCCTCAGTAACGATCGCTGTTTAGCTACTCAATGATTTAGCTACTCAATGCTGACGCCTCTTACCGTCTGCGATCGCGGACGACTTGCTACAGCCGCTTGTTGAATCTGGCGATCGCGCGCATGATGCGCCTGAAAATGTTCTTGCCACATTTCTGGTGCGTTGAGTGTCTCGCCACCATGCTTTGTTAGTCGTTGCCGCACTTTACACAGCACGGGCGTATTAACACAGGCACCCGCCACAATGATTTGTCCCTTTGTTAGCGCTGGCAGTTCTTTTAGCAAGTCACGCCCTGCCGCTTCAACGCCATACTTCAGGCTTTCCTGATCCACCGGATTGACGATTCGCATAATGAACTGGCTCATACACTGCGACAGTACATCAGAGTCAATCTTGCCAGGACGCTGGGTGATTAGCCCCATCCCTAAGCCAAACTTTCGTCCCTCGCTTAAAATCGTTCGCAGCACAGCCTTACAGCGCGACGGCTCATGGGCAGGTGCAAAACGGTGCGCCTCTTCGACAATAATAAACACGGGATAGGGCAGAAAATTTTCATCCTCTCGCTTGATCAACTCCCGCTGCGTATTCATTCGCGCCTGGTTAGACTGTCGCAACACAGCCGCGCAGATCACCTGCTGTTCCTCCTGACTGATTTCGTTCATTTGCAAAACCGTTACCTGTCCCGGTTCAAACAAATCTCTAGGGGCAACGGTATGCTCAAACGTGTGGAAATACTGCGATCGCTCCAGACGCTCCAATTTCCATTCCAACGCTGGAGCCGAGGAACCCATCTTCAGGTTGCCCTCATCATCCTCCTGCATATCTGCTTCGCGCACCGCTGCAATCAAATCCTGAATGCCCCAACGATGTTCACCTTGCTTATGCCGTTGCAGTAACCGATACGCCTTGTTGAGAATCGACTGCTGGCGATCGCTCATATCGGGCAACAGCGTCAAAATGTCGTAATAATCCAGCGACGACACCCGTATCCGAATATCCTCTGGCGTCAGGATCTTGACTTTCGGCGCATAACCATCACTGCCTTGAAACGCCGGATGCCCCCGCATCTCTGCCAGCGTGTGATATTCTCCGTGCGGATCAAAAATCAACACTGCCGCTCGATTATGAGGCAGCAGCAATTCCTCAATCAGCACACCCGCTGTATAGGACTTACCCGATCCTGTTCCAGCCAAAATCGCCATGTGGGTGCTCACCAGTTCCTTGACATCCAACGCCACAGGCACCTCCGACTCTCGCAAGAGCAGTGAACCAATGTGAGCTGCACCGATATCACCGGGCTGCTTTTTGTTCAACACCCACCGCAGCATGGCATCATCTGCCAGATAAACCTTTGCCCCAGGATTAGGCGTCCGGCGTGGGTTCATAAACCCCAAATTAGGATCGAAGTAACCGATCACATCCACCGTAATCTCGTAGATCTCTGGATTGTTGTAGGTAAAGCCAACGATCGCCGCGATCGCTTCGGGACTAATTTCTGTATCCGCAAAAATGCGATCGGGCAAGTGGTCAATCAGGCAACGCGCCGAAATCTTGCCTAAAATTTTCAAAGAAGCCTGTTGCCGCTCCGGTTCAGGCGCAATGACTTCGTAAAAGACAAACTCCCCAATTTTGACCGAGCGGTTATCAGCCGTAATAAACACGTACTGATTGCCCGTCTCACCCGGACCTTTGACCGTGCCAATTACATGCGGCGCAGCCGTCACTAAAGCTGCCAAACCTACTGGAAGCGTACTATCAGCTTTCATTCACTGTTACTCGGTCAGAGCTAACGCTTTGTCTATCCTAACGGTTATAGCAGCTTCCCGGTACAACAGTACAATTGTTCACTCAGCCTCTCAGTATGCTCCAAGCAATGGAGCATACTGAGAGGCTGTAAGTAAAGAAAATCAGTTTTTACCACGCTCTTACGTAAACGCTAGAAGTGTAAAGATTAGCATAGGTCGTAGCAGAAACTACTGAAGCGCTATTGCACTGACACAGGCTGCATCAGCAGGAATTTACGGATACCTGAAACTGACCACCCTTGTACGATAAGGAGCGA
>JBBSHC010000437.1:0-4158 GCA_038253425.1 Leptolyngbyales cyanobacterium
AAATATGGCTTACCTTCAGTCTTCAGCAGTTCTTTAATATTGTTCAACGAACCCCAATAGCCACTCATGGCAGCACGGGTGCCATTAATTTCATGCAGAGCAGGCACCAGACGAAACAGAATAAAGAGAAACGTCAACAGCGACGCCGTTTGCAAAATGCCGTTAGTCACAAACAGGGTGAGCGCCAAAATTATCATGCCAACGAGTACCGTTGTTGCCAGCCCTTCTGCCAACGGTCGTACCAGGGCATAACCTCTTGTGGCTTTCATGGATGCTTCAACGACATCGCTGCTGGCTTGATAAAACCGCTTACGCTCAAAATCCTGAGTGGCAAATGCCTGTACCGTGCGGATTCCGTTGATGAACTCCATTGCTCTGGCTGTGAAGCGACCATTGGAGATCGAAACACCTGCACTGGCATTCCGAATCTGGATAATCAGTCTAGACAGCCCAACTGACAGCAACCCAAAGAGTGTCAAGGACACGAGTGACAACTGCCACGATAGCCGGAACATCAGGAACACATAAACGACCAACGTAAGGCTCCGCGTCACAATAAAGGAGAGCAGCCCAAAAGCAGATTGCAGCCTGCCGATTTCGCTAGTAAGAGTGTTTAGCAGTTCGCCAGAGTGCGTTTTAGAAAAAAAGCTAAGGCTGAGCGCTTGCAACTGCTCAAAAATTTGCTTGCGTAAGCGATCGATTAGTTTCTGCTGCGTTAAGTCGGTATAGATCTGAGTCAGGTAGTTGAAGCCTGAGCGCAGCCATGTTGCCACTAGAATGAGCGCTGACACACGATAAAGGCGATTGGTTGCTGGCTCGTTAACGCCCAAGATCCACTGGTCAAACCAGCCCAAACCCGTATGGAAGGGTGGCGCGTCAGGGTTCACCAGACTTTGCAAAAACGCCAGTAAAAAACCAAAACTGAAGCCTTCAAACGATGCAGCAGCAACAGCACACGCGATCGCGGCAACAGCAATGAGGGGAAAGTACTTAAACTCTCGCAGGATTGTGTAGTTATCCTGCCAAAAGCTGGTGGCTTTCAGCGTCTTTTTCGAGAACTGTCGAATGGGTGCAGGAAGTCTTTGCAGCATGAATTTTCGGTAGAGGACGTTGCCTATTGTGCATTCATTGTCGAATGGAAACACGGCGTCAGCAATGCTTCACGCCTGAGCTAGAAGGCACCAAACCCCGAAAGTACTTTGGGAACGGTTAACAAGAGGATTTTGAAGTCTTGACGAAGCGACCAGTCACCCAGATAACGCAAGTCAACGCGGTTTACAGCTTCAAGGTCACGGAGGTGCGATCGACCCGAAACTTGCCACATACCTGTAATACCGGGTAACGCATTTAAGCGATGCCGCACCGCCGGACTTAGCCTGACTGCATCGTAAAGCGCCCACGGACGCGGACCCACCAGGCTCATTTCGCCCCGCAGGACGTTAAACAATTGTGGCAGTTCGTCGAGGCTGTACCTCCGCATCCACCGCCCGGCAGGTGTAACGCGGGGATCATCTTCACACTTATGCAACCCTGACTGATCGCCCATCACCTGATGATGCAACAACTCTGCTCCAGTGAACATGGTACGGAATTTGAGAATGCGAAACAGTTTGCCTCGCTCACCCACGCGCCACTGGCTAAAGAAAATCGGACCGGGTGACTGCATCAGCGTCAGAAAACTCAGCACCAGCAGCAGGGGTCCAAGCACCAGCAATAGCGAAGCTGCAACGCTCCAGTCAACTAACCGCTTCAGCCACCATTTCTGTTGGCTCTGTTTCTTTGGCAGGGTAGCGGTGCTGGGAACCCTTAAGTATGAGGCTTTGTTAACCCTGGCACACGCATTAGCCCACAGTGACAGTTCGGCTTCATTTAAATCGGGGGTGAGTTTGACAAGCTGGATGGGCGATCGCTGCAAGCAATCTGACAACAACTGCTCATCTAGCGGCGGCAGAGGGGGTGTTTTCGGCTGGGGGGAGAGGCTTAAAAAGAGCTGCTTTTGTCGCCATGTAAGCGCATAGTAAGACGTGCGATCGCGCTGCGAAGCTGGCGTTTTAGCAAGGGCATTGTTGAGACGAAAAAGCGTAGACATAAGCTTAGAACCTTAAAGAGTAGATAGACCGTTCGATTTAGCCGTTGGCTTGCCTACTGCGGCAAACGTAAGTGTGCATCTACAGGGTGGCTAACTGTCCTTTGCGATCGTAGGAAAGGTAGCGGTTTGCAGTCAGGTCAGAGCCATTTGCAATCACGCCAATGACATTCAGCTTGTTGAGCAGCGTGGTTGCCTGAACAATTTCAGCGCGAGTGACATGACCAATGCGCCCCACCAACACCATGCCGCTGCAAACCGACGCTGCCAGCATGGCATCAACGATCCCCAACACAGGAGGGGCATCCAGAATCACCAGATCGTAGGCTTGCTCCAGTACCTGCATTAGATCGCCCATGCGTTCGGCACTCAAAAGCTGCGCCGGGTCAGCAGGGGTGGGACCAGAGGTAAGCACTGAGAGCGGAATATCAGTGTACTGGTGCGACGGCTGAAGATCACTACTCTGCCGCACGGGAGCCTGCCGCGCTAGCAGCGTCGAAAGCCCGCGATCGTTGGGTAGGTCAAGTTGCTTGTGCAAACTGGGGCGGCGTAAATCAGCATCAATGAGCAGAACACGCTGATGCAGTCGCGCTGCACTAATGGCCAAACCAAGGGCAAGGGTTGATTTACCTTCGCCTGCCAGTGCCGAGGTCACCACGAGAGAGCGCAATCCAGCCGCACTCGGCAGCAACTGAATATTCTTGTAAATCAGATCCAGGGATTCACGAAAGGGTTGCCAATGAACGATCTGCATAATGGGCGGTGCCAAGCTGTCAGCTTCGCGGAAGGGCAAATTAGCTAGCGAGGCAAAACCCTCCCCACGCGGCAGTGCTGGTACCATACCCAAGAGTGGAACTGCTACCTGCCTCAAGTCATCCGGCGTATGTACCGCATCATCCATCGTGTCGCGGACAAACGCTGCCACTGCACCCAGCATCAGCCCTGCCACCGCACCCAGTAGCATGTTTTGTTTCAAGTTGGGTCCAATTTGCTTGCCTAGCTTCGGTTCTTCGACAACCTGCCAGTCAAACCCGCCTCGCGCAATTTCAAGGGCAATTTCCTGACGAGCTTTCAACAGTTGTTGCAGCGTATCGCGCCCGATCTGCACCTTGGGTTGGAGACGACCGTATTCTGCCAGCAGTGCGGGGAAGCGTCGAAGCTGTTGCTGGAGCGATCGCTCCGCTTCGTTCAAGCTTTGGGCGCGCCCCTGCAATGCCATTAAATTGACCTGGGCATCGACCAACGCGGCTGCCAGTGTCAGGTCAGTTGCACTCAATTGCCCAACACTCAAACCCGCATCGCCTTTCACATTCACCTGAGCGGCATTGCCACCCAAGATCCGCTGTACCTCCGTTGCCAGCAAATCCCGTTGACGTTTTCGCTGATCCAACGCCTGCTGCACATAGGGGCTAGCATCTTTAAAGCGCAGTCGTTGTTGTGCGATCGCCAATTCACTTTTTTGAATCTCGTTCAGCAGTGATTGATAACGCGCCGATTGACTTAACCGTGCCGCAATCAAAGCTTGCTGCGGTGAAAGCGCCAGCTCTTGCTGAAGCGTTTGATAGCGACCCTGCACCTCTCGTATCTGCGCCTGGTTACTCTGCTGCTCCTTCTGAAGATTGCTCAGAGCATCAATGAGCGCTTTTGACTGCACCTCTGGATCAACTAGATTCTGACTTTTGCGAAACCGCTCCATCGCATCTTCGGCTCGGTCTACCTGCTTTTCCACCAGCGGCAACTGTTCGTCCACAAAAGACAGCCCACGAGTCAGCCGCAGCTTTTGCTGTTCCCGGTTGTAATCCTGGTAAACCCGTTGAATGGCAGTCAACACCTTCTGCGTTTTTTCGGGATCATCGCTGGTATAAACCGCCTGAAAAATTTTGGTTTTGACCTTATCTTCTTCAACTTGAGTAAGCACTAATGCCTTCTGTACCGCTGCAACTTCAAGCTGAGGGTAATCCGCTTTTAGTGAATTTACCGCCCGCTGTAGCAGTTGCGAACTCCGCATCTGGGTAAGTTGGGTTGAGTTGTCAATCTCAACATTACTGTCAGCAAATTGGTTCTCTGAGCCA
>JBBSHC010000438.1:0-4157 GCA_038253425.1 Leptolyngbyales cyanobacterium
CGTAGCGCACCATTTTACTCAGCACTTCTGCCAGCGCGTAGCTTACCTGTGCTCGGTGCCTCCAGGGAATTTCACCCGTATGTTTATCTTGCACCAATTGACTGGGCGACAAGCCAGTAAGTGCCTGGATGCCCGTCATGCCGACCGCATAAACATCACTGTTAAACCGAGGGTTGCCAGCGCACTGTTCATTGGGCATATAGCCCTGGGTACCAATGCCAACCGTGAAGCCAGTACGTCTTTCGTCTTCCGTTAGCTGACCGATCTCTTTGACCGCACCAAAGTCTATTAAAACCAGTTTGTCATCAGATCGCCGTCGGATGATGTTATTCGGTTTGATATCGCGGTGAATCACATGATGGCTATGGACAAACTCCAGGATTGCCAACAGCTCTTGCAAGATCTCAACGACTCTAAACTCAGGCAGTTGTCTGCCAAGCGAAAGTTCACTGCTGAGCGGCTGTCCCGGAATAAACTCCTGAACTAGATAAAACTCTTGATCTTCCTCAAAATATGCCAGTAGCTGAGGAATCTGTTCATGTTTACCAAGTTTCTCCAAAGTTTCTGCTTCCTGCTGAAACAGGCGTCGTGCTAGTTGAAAGAGCTTTGGGTTATTGCTGTTCGGTCTGAGTTGCTTGACAACGCAAGCCGGAGTGCCAGGTCGTTGGGTATCTTCGGCAATGTAAGTTTCGCCAAAGCCGCCAGAGCCAAGCACTTTTCGGATGGTGTAGCGTCCTGCCAACTTTTTCCCAACGATTTCTTGTTGTTGATACTCCGGTAAGAGATCTTTTAAATCATCTTGCTGGCTTTTGCTAATGATTTCTTGCACTAGAGGGGAGCCAGCATAAGGTTTCATGGTGCGCCGGAGTTTAAATTTCTCGCTGGCAACACCAATGAACAAGTAAGCAGTACCGCTCAGGGCGATCGCGATCATCGGTATCGCTGTGGGCAGAATCAGCCGCTTTTGGATGAAAACTCCATACGTGATGCCGCCCCAGAGGAGAACCAGACTCATTGCAACTGCAAAGCGCCGTAAAGTTCGCTTAGCCTTGCTTTGAAGATACCCTGCTGCAATCACGATGACAAAAACAAAGGCTCCCTGAAGGGGGGTGTTTTCGATCGCTTCTGAAATTGCTTTGTTTTCTAAAAGGGTGGCGATCGCATTGGCATTGATTTCTACCCCTGCCATTGAGGAGCGATACAGAATACTTTCTGAAAACGGGGCGGCATGAAAGTCTTGCGACAGATCGAAGGTGGGTCCAATGAGGACAATCTTGTCTTTGAAGACACCACTTTCTACCAACATTTTCCAGCTACCCGGATCAAGCACCTGCCAAAAGGAAATCTGCTTGAACGTACCGCCAGGACCATAGAAAAAGATGTTGTCCCCCTGGGGTGAGGGGTACCGCAGTTGGGAGGTTTGCATAGCGGCTTCAGCAAAGGATGGCATTACTGCTTGCGAACCAATCAGCCATTTTTGAGGCGGTCGTGATGGGTTTGATTGCGCCATTTGTTGAGCGAAGCGACTACCTAGTGCATGGAGACGATTGTCTGTCTCAATTGGATAGTTAATGAGACCAACAGACATCGGTGATGTTTCAAACATCTCGTGGGGTCCCAGAAGTTGAGTTAGCATTCCTTGAGACGTTTTTGAGTCCTCATATTTGGCTGCCAAGGTGATACGTCCGGCGTGCCGTTGTAGAGCTTGCTGAAATGCCTGGTCGCCTTCTGGATCGCTACTAGGAGAATCAAAGATTAAATCGATCGCAACTGAGCGTGCGCCTGCTGCCATGAGGCGATCGATCGCATGAGCATAAGCTGATCGATTCCAGGGCCACGTGCGTAAGGGTTCTAAAAAGCTGTATTTTTTGGGATCAAGCGGGTAAACTTTTGTGCCTTGAGCCATCGAGTCTTCGTCGAGTGCCAAAATAACGATGTCTCGCGGCGGCGCGATCGGTCCGCGCAGCTCAAAGAAGAGTGTTTGCACCTGCCGTTCTAGCAATTGCGATACATTGGTTTGGCTTCCCGTCAGTAAGGCAGCCGCGATCGCTAGGGCACCAACCACCACATGCCCAAAGCTAGCTGGTTCCGGCGCATGTAGCCGTAATTTCAGCGTGCTTGTCAAGCGTTTTGTGGTTGAAGGCGTTTTAGCGGTAAGGGCTTCGGTTTTGAGCGACGGCTGATTTTGAGTCATCTTCAGTGTTTGCGCGAGGGATGTACAGACAACGCACCCGGTTAAGCCATCTATGAGAGATGCCACGACTACAGACGATCTTAAGCGATCGCTAAACGTGAGACTGCCTATAAACCTCAGTGGGCTATGTTCGCTTTAGTGAAGGGTGACATTCAGCGACAATTGCTAGTAGAACGACGTAAGATGCGAAGAGATGGACGATTATAGCTACTACGGTTGAGTATTCTTAACGTTTCTTAGTAGAATCAGGTGCGTTTGGGTTTGCTTAGCTGTTACTGCTGTCCCCCTGCTTCGCTGCATTAAAGCCGTCCTCGATCGAATCTAGCCTCTGCTAAAACTGAGATTTTGTTAAAGAGTGTGTTCATGGACGAACGAGTGCAAAAGGTGTTATCGCAATGGGGGGTTGCTTCGCGGCGTCAAGCAGAGCAGATGATTCTCGCAGGGCGCGTACGGTTGAATGGCACGATCGCTCAAATTGGGCAAAAAGCCGATCCGCTTTCAGACCAAATAGAGGTCGATGGTAAGTTGATTCGGATAGCACACCGACCAAAACCGATCTATCTTTTGCTCAACAAACCGAAGGGCGTGCTTTCTAGCTGTACCGATCCTCAGCAGCGAACCACCGTGTTAGATTTGCTACCACCAAACCTCAAGGAGCGGCAAGGCATTTACCCGGTCGGGCGGCTAGATGCAGATTCTACGGGGGCATTACTGCTGACAAACAATGGCGTCTTGACCCACTATCTCACCCATCCTAGACATCATATTCCTAAAACCTATCAAGTCTGGGTTGAGGGCTATCCGTCGGCTTCTGTTTTGCAGCAGTGGCAGCAAGGTGTCTTGCTGTTGGGTCGCCGTACTTTGCCAACGACGATCGCAGTGCTCAAACGTCATCCCAATCGTAAAACGCTATTGCAGGTAATTTTGACCGAAGGTAGAAATCGACAGATTCGACGCGTTGCCGAGCAGTTGGGGCATCCCGTTATCCATCTACATCGTACCGCGATCGGTCCGCTTCAGCTCCAGTACCCCGGTACACCAGAGTTGACGCCTGGGCATTATCGTTCCTTGAAAGATCAAGAAATCAGTTTCTTGAACGATCAAATTGACCTACCATCAAGAGGGGAGACAGTGGCGCGCGAGGAGTACAGCTTATGAATAAACCAATTCTTCAGATCAACCTGGAGCAGGCAAAAAGGCTAAAAGAGTTAGGCTGTCACTTGCACCAATCTCGCCAGACGCAGCAAATCTCCATTGAGACAGTGGCTTCAAAAACTTTGATTCCGGTACGGTTGCTAACAGCGATCGAAGCTGGAAATTTGGAGCAATTGCCTGAACCTGTCTACATTCAAGGCTTTATTCGGCGGTATGCTGATGCGATCGGCATTGATGGCTTAGAACTTGCGCGTGGGTTTCCTACCCAAACTGATTTAAAGGTTTCAAAACCGTCCTGGCGAGGTACTGTACAGGCGCAGTTGCGTCCGCTGCATCTTTACCTGCTTTATATGGTGTTGGTGATCGGTGCTATCAGCGGGTTATCCTACCTGCTTAATCGTTCCTCGACGCCACAGATGGTTGGTTTGGTAGACACCGCCCAAAAGCCTGTGCAATCGAATAAGAATGGCACACTTAATCAGCCTACTGGACCGATCGCTCCAGCCCAATCAGACGCGTCCCCTTCGCCCAGTCGGCTACTGCCATCTCCTTCGCCTTTGAACGGAGCGCCAAAAACGGTTCGTGTTGGTTTAACGCTGACCTCCCAATCCTGGATTCGTGTCGTGACCGATGGGAAGACTGAGTTTGAAGGCGTTTTACCAGAGGGTACTCAACGTGTCTGGGCAGCCAACAAGCAGTTGACTCTGCGAGCTGGCAATGCGGGTGGAGTGCTGGTTAGCCTGAATGAAGGTGGCTCAAAACGCTTAGGGGAGCCAGGAGAAGTCGAAGAGGTTACCTTTGGCGCTAA
>JBBSHC010000439.1:0-4155 GCA_038253425.1 Leptolyngbyales cyanobacterium
AATACCCTACAAGAGGTATAGGGTCTCGCTTGTAGCCCGGTGTTTAAATCATTGAGGGGGCTGGTAGCTCTGTAAATCGCACCTTGAATCAGGGCTGCGATAAACCTGTCAAAAAACCGTCAGCACCGAGGCTTAGTCGCTCTCACCCTACGCAAAAGGCGAGAATTCTGATCACTTGGCAGCAGCTTCACTGCAACCCTGCATTCAGAACACCCGCCTCAACAAAAAATGAGCGTGTTACCGTTTCCGCTTGGCTCAGGAATTGCTCGTTTGAGCAGCCAACAGTTGCTTCAGCTTTTCCAACTCTTGCGCCCAGCGAGGGTCAGGCTGCACACTATCGGACTCCGTTTGAGCACCGCCAGCACGACGAGACTTATTGTTGTTCCCACCGTTGTTACCGTTGCCTTTACGACGAGCACCACTAGGGGCGCTTCCCACAGGCGTAGGAGCACTCACTGTCGATGGCTCTTCATCTGACTTATCTTTAGACCGTGGCTGCGCTCTTTCAACTTTTAGCGTACTGTCCTTCAGCGGGTGACCGTTGAACTTTTCAATGATTTCATCGGCTTGTTCATCGCTTTTAACAGTGACGAAACCAAAGCCACGGCACTTGTTTGTCTTGCGATCGGTGATGATTTTGATGGAAATCGAGTCACCTGCATCAGCAAAAACCGCCTCTAATTCTTGGCGACTCAGATCCTCAGGCAAATTGCCGACATAGAGACGAATAGACATGGGAACGATACCTCCAGACTGTGATCAACTAGACATGCTTGAGCGCTTTAATCCAACGGCTGGATCAAACCAGATTGGCAGAGCTTGCCCTAGAAACGACTAAACGTCCTCCCCTAACCAACCTTGACAACACAGCCTGCCAGTCAAAGCCTCTCCATTCATTTCCTCACGTCTAATGTTAGTCGCACCGGACGGCGAGGAGCCTGGAGGTAAATGGTTGCTGCGTAAATTCTTGGTCATCACCGAGGATCTAAGGCTGAGTAAATTACATCGGTACAGTTTTGTGAGAATACTCATGCCATCCACTAAGGTATCACGGTGAGTAAGCTGAAGTTAAAGTTAAGAAAGATTTCTGACTAAAGCTATAGGTCTTTAGGCGCTCAGCTTTGAATGCTTGTAACTCCGTAAACCTAAAGACTCGATTGAAAAGAGTTGGCGCGTAAGACCACAAAGCAGCCCCGTACTGAAAAGGGTCAATAGAACAGGTGCAAAGTACTACAAAGTGGATCGTTATTTTAACCGACTGCCAGTACATTACAACGCCAAAACAAAAGTTTACTGTATTACCAAGCATCTATTAAGAAGCGTAACAGTTATGACAAGGCGATGCAAGCTTAACTCTAACGATCTTTGGCGCTAACGGCACTACGTCAGGCAGCGGATGGCTTCAAGCATTCCTCTTGCTTTATTAAGAGTTTCTTCATATTCCGTTTCAGGTTGAGAGTCTGCTACCAGTCCGGCTCCTGCCTGAACGCTGACGGTGTGCTTGCCATTGCCCTGCGATCGCACTACCATCGTCCGAATCGCGATCGCTGTATTTAGTTGTCCTTCAAAATCATAGTAGCCGTAAGCGCCAGAATAGGGTCCCCGGCGGCATGGCTCTAGCGCATGGATAATTTCCATCGCCCGAATTTTGGGTGCCCCGCTGACGGTACCTGCCGGAAAACACGCTTTCAGTAAATCCCACGCCGTTTTACTGGGTGCAAGTCTGCCGACCACGTTGCTGACGATGTGCATAACGTGCGAGTAACGCTCAATGACCATCAATTCGTCTACATTTACCGTGCCATTCAGGCAGACTCGTCCCAGGTCGTTTCGCCCTAAATCGACCAGCATGACGTGCTCAGCCACTTCCTTGGGGTCTTGCAGTAAGTCTGCTGCCAGCGCGGCATCTTCCTGAAACGTTTTGCCCCGCTTGCGAGTACCCGCGATCGGGCGGACAGTTGCCACTAGCGGCGCATCAGGCTCAGGCGCAAGCTCTGCCTTCACCATCACTTCAGGGCTGGAACCAATAATCTGCCAGTCGCCAAAGTGGAAGTACGCCATGTAGGGGGAAGGATTGATCAATCGCAGCGATCGATAAAGGGCAAAAGGATCACCGCTATACTCTGCTGAAAGCCGCTGTGACACAACCACTTGAAAAATGTCTCCCGCTTGAATGTGAGACTTCGCTTTTTCAACATTGGCACAAAACTGTTCTTTGGTCGTATTGCTGGTAAATTCTAAGGCGGAAGGGTGAGGGTTAAAGGACGAAGCAGCACTGTTCCTTTCAGCGTTCATCCGCTCTGGTGGTGTCCATGCCAGTAAGACAGCGTGTTCCGACAGCGGTGATTGCAGTTTGTTGACTAGCTGGGTCACGCGATCGCAGGCGTTCTGATAAGCAACTTGGCGATCGGTGGTGGGGTCGCGCAGATCAGCATAAGCGATCGCCCAAATCTTGCGCTTCACCTGGTCAAAAATCAGCAGATTATCAACCTGCATCCATAAGCCATCTGGCAGATCGGTTTCGATCGCCGGATAGATGGGTACACGCGGCTCAATCCAGTTGATTAACTCGTAGCCCCAAAAACCAAACAAACCGCCAATCCCCGGTGGCAATTGCGGCAGCTTAATTGGCTTGTAGGGCTTTAAACATTGAGCCAGGGTCTCAAATGGATCACCTTCAAAGATCTGCTCCGATCCATCCCGATGCGTTTGTTTGGTGCGGCTACCCCTTGCTTCGAGAATCCACAGCGGATCGCAGCCCAGCAGACTATAGCGCCCCAGTTGTTCACCGCCCTCGATCGACTCCAGCAAAAAGCTATAGGGTTGTCCAGCACACACTCGATACCAGGCAGACACGGGCGTATCTAAATCTGCCACCCATTCTTGATAGACCGGCACAAAATTGCCCTGGTTGGTTAAGTTAGAGAACTCTGAGAAGCTAGGGAGAATCATGAGGAAGAGACTGAGGAGAACAAGAGGGATGGAGCGGATATGAACAGTGGGAAAGGTTTTAAGTCGTGTTTGCCATCATTCTGGCTACTGCTGATAGCGATACTTACTGACGATCGCAATTAAACTCAATCGATTCGTAATACGAGCACTCCTTGCAGGGACCTGTGGGATTGACAGCGCAACGAATATGGGCAGAGCGAGCGTTAAAACGGCAGGTGAGGTCGCCCACTAAATAGCCAACGCCCTCAACATAATGGTGATCAGCAGAAAAATGGTGATCAGCAGAAAAGGGCGAACTGTAGAATCTCAATCTACGAGTGGCTGAACCATTCATTGCTGCTCGTAACCGTGCTCTCAGGCGTTCTTCTGCTTTACGCATCAGTAACCAAGAGATGATGGCTGGAATCAGCCCGATCGCCAGGATGAAGAGCGCCTCTAACATAGCCTACCTGTCGATTGGTAACTGCGGTCTGTACGTGTTACTCGGCGGTCTTGATAAACTGGGCATGATTGCACCCATAACTAAACTTTAGATGGTGATTTCGGTAAATCCTACAACGATCAAATTTTTACAACAAGCAACTTCGTCCCAATGGCTGGAGCAAGCGCTGGCTCATCTTGATACTATTCTGCTAGATCATTCTCACTGTGAGCGCAAAGCCGCAGGAGTAGCGCTGAACTTAATGTTTCGCTATCCATCGCATGACAAACTGGTGCGATCGCTGACAGCCATTGCTCAAGAAGAACTGGCTCACTTTGAACAGGTTAACCAAATTTTAGAACGACGAGACATTCCCTTAGCACCGCTTGCTTCACCGCCCTATGGTGCAGGTTTGAGCAAACAGATTCGCCCCAAAGAACCCGATCGGCTGTTAGATTCATTGCTGGTCTCTGGGTTGATCGAAGCGCGTAGTCATGAACGATTGGGTTTATTGGGCGCACACTGTCCAGACGATGAACTAGCGGCGTTTTATCGAGGGCTGATGGCATCGGAGGCACGGCACTATGGCGTCTATTGGGTGCTGGCAACGACCTACTTTGAGCGGTCTGTCGTGGATGAACGGCTAGAGGCTCTGGCAGCGATCGAAAGTCAGTTATTGTCTGACCTTTACCCCGAACCAAGAATGCACAGTTGAACTGCTGTGGCTGCAAGAAAAGCGGTCAGGAGTCGTCGCAGCGTCGTGGACAGGTAGATAATGGGGA
>JBBSHC010000440.1:0-4154 GCA_038253425.1 Leptolyngbyales cyanobacterium
AAGATGGTTTCGATGATCTGCCAGGAACCCTGATAGCCGTTGTAGTTTGCCATCGTCACATCGCCTGCTTCCACACAGCCCAGAAAGCCCTGTTCTAGAAAAGGCAGGTCGGTCGCCATGTGGTCACGCCAAACGTTGATATGACTGCCGTGAATATGAACCACCGTGCCTTTGAGGGTGGGATCGTTTAACGTTTGATTCAGCTGAATTGTCATTTCCGAAAAGGCAACGCCTGCTGGAATATCCCGCAGCACAGACACCAACAACATGGCATACAGGCTGTAAGCAAAACAGGAATCCTCTGTGTTGCCATACTTCAACGAATAGTTGACGGCTGTGAGCACTAGCAGGAGAAAGAGACTGGGTTGGCTGAGATAGGCTGGAGGCGATGCTGTAGTCAACAGATTGATGACAGTTCTCAGTGTGGGATCTTGTAAGATGGGTGCGTTGAGCAAGTCTGAGATTTGGCGATCACCCAAATGATTGGCAATCTGATCTCTGATGACTGCTGCTGCCTGTTGCGCCTCTGCCTCGGTCTCTGGAAAGGTGACATCGAACAGCTTTAACGCCTTTAAGCCAAGCGCGAGTGCCTCGTCATACTTGCCTGCAATCTGATAAAGCCGCAGTTGCAACCTGTAAATATTGGCTTGATCAAGCTTAGACTGAGCCTTGATCAATAGCACCTGAAATAATGCATCGGCTTGCTCTAAATTTCCCGTCAAATATTCGCACTCTGCCCGCTCTCGAAACAGGGTAAAAGTTCGAGTGTAAGCGGTTTCCCATGCATCAGCAGATAGTAGCTGGGTTGCGGCATCTAAATATTTCAATGCCGGAGTGTAGGCGATCGCGGCTTTGGCTTTTTGAGCAGCAGTTAAGTTGAGTTTAAGCAGCTCTTCCTGTTCTGTTCGCTCGGTAATCAACGCGATGCCAATGTTGAGTTGATTCACAATGTCAAACAGCGTTTCTTCTCGATGCTCCGGTGACGTATTTTGGAGAATCAGTCTGCCGATTTTGAGATGTACGGCTTGCTTTTGTGCCTCTGGAATCAAGGAATACGCCGCTTGTTGAATGCGATCGTGGCGAAAGCGATAGGTTTTCTCCAGCCCCTCAGTCTGGTCGATCGACACAATCAAACCTGAGAAAATTGCCTCCTGCAAAGCCTGGACTGTTTCCTCTGGTGATTTTTCATTCATAGTGGACAGGATAGACAAGCCAAATTGATTGCCAAAACAGGATGCTAACTTGAGGACTTGTTGAGTCGCAGACGGCAGTTTTTGCATCCGCCCAAGCATCAGCGTGACAATATTATCGGTGATGCCTTGGGCTTCAATTTGAGCAATCTCCCAGTGCCAGAAAGAGGTGGGGAGATGAGGCGGCGGGGAGATGGGAGGATCGAACGTCAGTAGATTCTCTTGATAGAGCGTTTTGAGGAATTCTGTGACAAAAAAGGGATTGCCATCAGTTTTTTGCCATACCAGTTGGGCAAGCGGTTGTGCCTGTTGCGGTGAACAATGCAAGGTTTCGCTGATGAGTTGACTGACATGGGTCAACTGAAGCGGAGCCAACACAATTTCAGAGAGTGTGATGCTGCTCTGACGCAGCTTGTCGATCGTCAACTGAAAGGGATGGCTCAGGTCTACCTCATTATCCCGGTAGGCAAGAATGAAATAGAGATAGCGAACCAGAGAGCCTGTCAGCAGCGTTTGGATAAAATTTAGCGTGGCGTTATCGGCCCACTGCATATCATCTAAAAAGATTGCCAGAGGAGAATCTTTTTGAGCAAACGCATTGATGAAGTTTTGAAAGACCAGATTAAAGCGATTTTGGGCTTCTGCGGGTCCTAATTCTGGTAACGATGGTTGCTCACCAACCAGCCATTCCACCTCTGGAATGACAGCCGTAATTAGCTTGCCATTGTTGCCCAGTGCTGCCTGAAGGCGCTGTTTCCACTGAGCAAGTTTGGCTTCCGGTTCGGTGAGAATTTGTCGCGTTAGTGCTTGAAACGCTTGCACCAGCGTGGCGTAAGGAATATCGCGTTTGTATTGATCAAACTTGCCAGAAATAAAGATGCCTCGCTCTCGCACAACGGGTTTATGCAACTCATTCACTAACGCCGATTTGCCAATGCCAGCATAGCCAGCCACCAGCATCAGCTCTGGTTTTCCCTGCGCTACCATGCGCTCAAAAGCACCCAGCAGTTGGGCAACCTCTCGATCGCGCCCATACAGCTTTTGCGGAATCTGCAACCGCTCTGAAATATCTTGCTCACCCAACGGGAAGGGAGGAATTTTCCCGATCGTTTCCAAGGCATCTAAGCACCGCTCTAAATCTGCCTGCAAGCCTGACGCGCTTTGATAACGAGCTTCTGGCACTTTGGCAAGGAGTTTCAGAACGATGTCTGACAGAGGTTGGGGCAGCGTTGGCAAGACCTCGATCGGTGGCACAGGCGATCTGGCAATGTGGCAATGCACCCATTCCAGCGGATCATTGCCCTGAAAGGGCAGTTGACCTGTGAGCAATTCGTAAAATGTGATGCCCAAGGAGTACAAATCACTGCGACAGTCAATTTCCCGGTTCATTCGCCCGGTTTGCTCTGGGGATAAATACGCCAAGCTGCCTTCGATACGGCGATCGCTGCTCACCATCTCCTGCCCGTGGGGAATGAAGGCGGCAATGCCAAAGTCACCAATTTTGACTTGCTGGGTGTCTGGATTGACAATAATATTGGCTGGTTTGATATCTTTGTGGACGACATGACTGCGGTGAATATGCGTCAGTGCCGTTGTCACCTGGATCGCCAGCTTGAGAAAAGCAAGCGGTGCTTGAAAGCGATCGACTAGTTGATCCAGCGATCGCCCACCAAAGTCTTCCAAAATCAGGTAAGGCATACCCTGATATGGCTCTAAAGCGTAAACGTTGACAATGGCAGAAGAGTCTAGGCGTTGCGCGATTGTAAATTCATGCTGGAGTTGCTCAATATTTCTGGGTGTACACTGCTCAGAACGCAACCCTTTAATGATCACGGGGCAATCATCGACAAGCCGAGTGGCTCGGTAGAGAACCGCTTTTTTCCCTTCTTGCAGTACAGCAGCAGTTGTAAATCCAGGTAACAAAACCATTACGGCTTGGACTCCTCTTGCTGTGACTGATGTATGAGGCTAGCGATCGCTTCGACCAAAATCATGGGCTCTATAGGCTTGGCAAGATGCTGCTGAAAGCCCGCTGCCAGTGCCTGCTGCTGGTCAACGTCCCCGGCGTAGGCAGTGAGGGCAATGGCTGGAATCTGTCCACCGTCTGCGGCGGCACGGCCAATTACACCGTCGCGACTGCGACCGGGGCTACCGTGGTGCCCGCCACCACGTTGGTGGTCGGCTCCAACTGCGACGACTGCGTCAACACCGTCACCATTCCGTTCCCCTTCCAACTTTATGGCCAGACGTTCACCACGGTGGGCGCCAGTTCCAATGGCAACCTCCAGTTCCTCAGCGCGGATACCGACTATAACAACGTCTGCTTGCCGAATCCGAACTTTAACTACGCGATCCTGCCCCACTGGGATGATCTGCTGCTGACCGGCACCGGCGAGGGCATTTACACCCTCGTTGAGGGCACGGCCCCCAACCGCGTGCTCGACATTGAGTGGCGCGGCAGCTACTTCTCCGGCGGCGGTACCGTCGACTTCGAGGTCCGCCTCTACGAAGGCGGCCCGAGCCATTTCGACATTATCTACGGCACGGTGACCCAGAGCGGCAGCGGGGCCACGGTGGGTGTCCAGAAAGACACCGGCAGCCGCTTTACCCAGTTCGAGTGCAACACGGGTGGCCTCGCAGCCGGCCAGAAGCTGACCTTTACGTTGCCGCCTTGCGGCTCCGTCACTGCCACCGTACCCCCGGTGACAAGTACCGCCACCCGCACCGCCACAACGGCTCCCACAAACACGGTTGTCACCAGCACCGCCACAACCGCCCCCAGCAGCACCGTAACGCCGGTGGGCGGGACCCCGACCGCCACCCCGTGTGGCGCCGCCCTGGTTAACGTCAGCATCGGCGACAGCTTCTACAACCCGCAATTCCTGACCGTTACGGCCGGCACTACCATCCGCTGGACCAACAACGGCATGATGGACCACACGGTGACGAGCGACAACCCGCTGT
>JBBSHC010000441.1:0-4152 GCA_038253425.1 Leptolyngbyales cyanobacterium
CGAACTAGCCTCTGCTAAAAACCGCTGCGCTACTTCTGCGCGTTTCAGCTCAGTAAAGTCTAGAAAGGCTGCCACGCAGCCACGGAGTTTATTCTGCTCGTCAAAGAGTGGGGTCGTTGAACTAATGACATTGACAACCCTGCCATCGGACCGCAGGATGTCCATTTCGGTATCAATGACAGCATGACCTAGCGCCATTGCTGTCTGCATGGGAAGCTGCTCTGGCAATAGCTCCTGTCCATCGCGGAGCACTTTATAGGAGGGGCAACTGCCATCAAGGGTGGTAAATGAAGCCGTTGCCTCAGGAGGGATGCCCAACATATTGGCATAGGTGGGATTGGCGCGAATCTGCCGACATTCAGCATCATCAGCGATCGCAATCCCCACGGGGATCACGTCAAACAACGTTTGCAGTTCGGTCACGCGCCGCTCAAGCTTGCGGTTCAATTTCACCACTTCATCTTCTGCTTGCTTGCGGTCTGTAATGTCGCTGATGATGCCCGACATCCGAAAGAGATTGCCGTGTTCATCGCGCTGGGCTTTGCCGCGTGAGGTGCAGTAGCGGTATTGCCCCGAAACATGCCAGAGTCGAAACTCGACATCAAACGCGTGACCGCGCTCTAAGTGTTCTGCGATCGCTCTCAAAACACGGGGTCGATCGTCGGGATGAATCAGCCGATAAAACGCCTCATAAGCAGTCCCCAGAGTTTCGCGGGTCATGCCAGTGATTTCAAACAAGCGATCGTTGCAAAAAACCTCATTGCGGCAAATGTACCAGTCCCAAATGCCGTCATTTGACCCTTCTAGCACCAAACGATACCGCTCTTCACTCTCTTGCAACCGTTTTGTTACCTCGGCTGCCTGAAGCTCGGCTCGATGGATCCGCACCGCATTGGAAATACTGCGCACTAACGCCCCTGGCGCTAACCTGTTTTTAGACAAATAATCGGTCGTACCCGCTTTCATGAGATCTACGGCTACTTGCTCATCACCCTGCCCGGTGAGAACCACAAGCGGCACCGTCATACCCAACTGCCGCACCTGCGCCACCAGCGACAGCCCATCCCCATCAGGCAGGCGATGGTCGAGCAACACACAGTCAAACGCTTGCTGTTGCAATGTTGCGATCGCCAGGGCACAGTTTTCCGCTTCCACAAACACAGCGCTGACGCCTGCACTACTGAGCGATCGACGTACCGCCATCCGATCAACGATATCATCGTCAACCAGCAAAATTTTGAGGGATTCTTCCATAGCCACAGATGAAGAGCAAGAGACGGGCAGTAAGACAACATCGCGGCTAAGCCATGACTGCGGTTTCCGCTCGTCCTTACAGGAGTTCACTTAACGTCCAGTACTGATTGAGAGCAGCTATTGCCTCAGAAAATTTAGCAAACGTGACAGGCTTAAGAATGTAGCCAGCCACATTGAATTGGTACGCCTCCACTTTGTCAGTGTCTTCGTTAGAAGTTGTCAAAACAATCACGGGGATCGGCTTTAGCACGGGGTCGGCCCGCAACTCTCGCAAAAACTCAATGCCACTCATACGCGGCATGTTCAGGTCGAGCAGAATCAGGCGATCATTCCGAGGCACCGTGACATCGCTCTGCCCCCGTAGCATAGCGAGCGCCTGCAAGCCGTTTTCGGCAACGTACAATGGATTTGGGATCTTGTTCTGCTTGAACGCCCGTTCAACGTTCATTACATCCACTACATCGTCATCAACCAAAAGAATATTTAAGACTTTATCTCGTGCCATTTGGTTCTATTGTTTTTTTAATATCTACAATCATCAAAGCTTTTTGCCGCGCTGTCCTCAATCTACCGATAGGTTGCACGATGGTTCTGAAGCAGATCTTTGCGGCACGTGTAGCTCTATTGACCAGTGCGACGCCATGAATGAGGCGGTGCGATCGCTTGAAGTGTTCCACTCAATGAGAAGCACTTACCGCGCACTCCAGGTAAACCGAAACGTTGCCCCGCGTCCTAACTGGGATTCGACTTGAACGGTGCCGCCCTGACTCTCGACAATTTTTTTGACGATCGACAGACCAATGCCCGTGTTTTCTACTTTGTCGCGGGCTTCGAGGGTTTGGAAGATGGCAAACACCTTGCTGTGATAGGTGGCATCAATACCCTGACCATCATCCGTCACACTAAATTCGTAAAAGGGGCGACCTGCCTGGGCTGCAACTTTGGCAGTAATGCGAACCTGCCCATCAGCCCGATCGTGGTGCTTGATGGCGTTGCTGATCAAGTTAGCAAACACCTGCTCTAACCGCAGCCGATCGGTTGTTAAAGTAGGCAGATCAGGCTGAATGGCGATCGTAAAGGTCGGGGGCGGTGCTAAAGAATCAACCAGTTCGTGCAGCAATGCCCCGACATCTACCTGTTCTGGCTGTACGGCAGTGCGCCCAATGCGTGAATACTGCAACAGTCCGTTAATAAGATTTTCTAGCCGATGTACCCGTCCTCGTAGCAGGGTCATTTGATGGCGGGTGTCGTCGGTTAGGTGGGCGCTCAGGTCTTCTTCAAGCCATTCGGAAAGGTTAGCGATCGCCCGTAGCGGTGCCTTTAAGTCGTGCGACACCACATAAGCAAACTGATTAAGTTCCTGGTTGCGCGTTTCTAGGCTGGCTGCTGTTTGTGCCAAAACGCTGGTTGTGCGGGCAAGTTCGTCTGCCCTTGACTGGAGTGCGGCTTCGGACTGTTTACGATCGCTGATATCGCGGCAAAAGCCAACCCACTCACGGATCGAGCCATCCTCGCGTAAGACAGGCACTCCGCGCACCGAAAAATAACGGTAACGACCCTCTGCCCCTCGAATGCGGTACTCCGCGTCGTATAAGGTGCCCGACTGTACGGCTTGAGTCCAGAGCTGTGTGGCGCGATCGCGATCATCCGGATGTACCGCTTCGAGCCAGCCCCAGCCCTGTACATCGGCTTCACTCTGCCCTGTATAGGCTGTCCAGGCACTCATAGGGTTGGTTACCTGACCATCGGCGTTGGTATGCCACACCATTTGCGACGTTGCAACCACCAGCGATCGATACCGCTCCTCACTCTCTTTGAGCGCCTGCAAAAAGGTCGCTTGCTGGCGATCGGCAATTTCCAGTTCAGCCGTCTGCTGCTTTGTCAGGCGCTCTAACTCAACTAAATCAAGGTTACACGCCTCTAACTCAGCCTGCTTCAGCGTGGTCGTCTCGCTACAGGTGCCCACCCAAGAGCGCTGCCCCTTCGCATCCGTGACAGGGACTGCATTAAGTATGAGCCAGTGACGAGTCGTCTCAGCTACTAATAACGGCAGTTCCAAACGGAAGGGTTCACCCTGATCGATCGCTGATTGCCAGACCGCTAAGACGCGATCGCGCTCCACTGGGTGCAGCGCCTGCCGAAACGCAGTATCGGGTGATACTTGTTCACCAGACTCGGTGTATTGGTACCACCGACGATTTAGATAGGTGATGACTCCCGCTGCTGTTGCTGCCCAGACAATTTGAGGAATAGCATCCAGTAAGCGATCGGACGTTAGCGTAAGCAATGCTGGGGCAGGAGAAGCAGGCGCATTCCGTCGATTGTCAGTTAGCTCGTTTTGATAGGGGGTATCGTGCATCAGTCGCCCGTCGCCTCACTCAAAAACTATTAACGTTTGTCTGTTGTCCTTACTGATTAAGGAAGACGCTCTATAGTTTGTCGATTGACCAGATGGTAGATTTTTGAATGCGTTAGAGCTTTGAGTCCAAAACGAAGAGTCTTATTGATTAATTTTTTAAAGTATTCCTCAAAGATAGAGAGCGATCGCGACTTCTAGCAGCCTTGCCTCATAAACAGCTCCGAATCAAACCGTCTTCGCCGCTTTTTACAAACGCGCCCCCCAAACGGATGCAATTTGAAGCATTCATAAAAGGAATTTTCCCTTGCTCCTTCTTGAAATTACCTTTAATTAATGCATACGCAAGCTCAAAACATTCGCACTTTTTAGATAGCACCAGATTTTAGATTTTGCTACAGACTAAAATCACATTCTCAAAGAATAGCTTCATCAGCAGGCAAGGTGAAAGCACCAAAGCAAAAAACTGTCTTTAATAGCCTCTAAGCGCTCTATTTACTTTCTTAAAATCACTGCATTTCGTGTATACGAATCTTATAAAC
>JBBSHC010000442.1:0-4150 GCA_038253425.1 Leptolyngbyales cyanobacterium
GACTACGGCTATGTGGGCAAGCAAGCAGGCTGGATTTCGCTCTATCGAGGACGTGATGAAATTAAGAAAGTCCCTGAAGCTCAAGGCGTTGAAGAATTAATCAATCTGATCAAGTCAGATGGATGTTGGGTTGATCCATAAATAAGAAAGGTAAAAGGCAAAGGGTAAAAAGCAGGAGATTTACTTTAAATCCAGCAAGCCAGTTTCTTTTAGCTTGGGATTGAAGCGAATTTCTACTTGAACGCCGCGAGACTTTAGCATTGCAAGTATTTCTGCTTCAACCCGTCGAGCGACCTGCTTCAATACTTTGATCTGGGTGAGTTCGTCGATCGCTCCCTGATAACTAGCCATTTCCTCCGGCGTCATTTGCGTTTTTACGTCGATCGCTTGCGTCCACTTGCCCTCATCTGTCCCATTGCCTACAGGCACTGCACCATTCTCAGTCATCCATGCAGCGCGAATAGCATCAAGTAAAGTACGGTTGGGGCGATCGATGGTTTCGATCTTCAGCCAGTAACAGTGCTCTGGTTGACGCACTAAATGCTGCTTCAAGCTTAGGTAAATGTCGCGGGAATAGCCAATGTATTGCAGTGTTCGAGGTTGATCAAAAATGGCATACACACCCACTTTGCCTTGAAATTGCTCCGGCAACTGACCGCGATCGTCAAGGTAAGCGAGGTACTCCAAACTGGAGAGCGCCGGAGTATCAGTTTGAGAAGACATTTCGTAAAGGATGAAGGAATAAAGGTTGAAGGATGAAAGGTTACTTTTAGCCTTTAGCATTTAGCCTTCATCCTTTCGTTTAACTATGACTCGCTGACGTTTCGATAGACCGCACAAAGCCGACTAGGCTTAAAAATCTTTGCCTTAAACATAAAGTTGGGCGGCACGTTGATGATGGTATAGTCAGCCGCTGTGTAAAATTTCTCAAATTCGGCTGGCATCCCTCTGGGCGTTGTAGCGCTGTAGGGAACAGGCTGAAACAGCCATTCGGTAAACTCTACCTGCAACCATTGTGTCTGTTGGCTCACTTGCTGAAGAAAGGCATCCCCCTTGAGCAGTTCAAACAACGCAGCTTTAGCATCTGGATCGAGGGTAAAGCTACCATCGAAGTGATCGATAATCTTGAGTGCCATTGCAAAACGAACCTGGAGTCCTAAGCTTTTAGGATCGTACCGTTTTATGGACGCTTTAGGCTGAATGGGAGGAGGAGTTAAGAGTGGGGAAACCTTGAAAGTGTTTAAGCAAAACTCAAAACTGAGCATTCAAATCTCAAAACCTTCTCAAGCGGGGGGTTGATTGTGGGCATCGGGTACGGTTTGTCCCAAGCGTGGTTCACGACCAGCCAGCAGACGTTGAATGTTAGAGCGATGCCGCAGAATAACGTAAAATCCGCCCAGCAAGCCAAATAAGACGTAGGGAAGCGGTTGATGGGTGAGAAGCATGAGAGCAGACACTGCGATCGCGCCGCTAATGGAACTCAAGGAAACAATTCTGGAGACTGCCAGTATCAGCGCGAAGACTGCCAGCGTTCCCAATCCGACCACCCAATTGATTGCCAGCAATACACCTAAACTGGTGGCAACCGATTTGCCTCCGGTAAAGCTGAGAAAAACCGATTTGCTATGCCCTAACAGAGCTGCCATCCCCGCTAAGATCGCCACCCACGGCAACCAGTTTGCGCCATCAACCATTGGAGGCATCAGAGCTTGAGTGCTGGCAAGCTTATAAAATAAATGGATCAGCGCGATCGCGATCGCGCCTTTCAAAATATCAACCAGCAGTACAACCAACGCTGGAATTTTCCCCACCGTCCGCAGCACATTGGTTGCTCCCGTCGAACCAGACCCATGTTCCCGGATATCAATACCCTTTAATAAGCGCCCTGCCCAATATCCAGGCGGCAGTGAGCCTAAAAGATAAGCCCCCACAAGCAGCAGTCCATTGAAGGCAAGCCAGAGCGCCATTACTTGGGTTCCTCGTACTAATGCTAAGCCAGCGACCAGCCACCAACAGCCTTGGCACTAGCAGCTCACAATTAATCACTTTAATACGAATAGGTTGGCGCTTGAGGATTTGGCGCAAACGCTAACCAGAGCGGAAATTGTAGCAGCGACAAACTAATTTGATCTTCCGTTTCATCAATGATGATGAGCGGCAGCAGACCATCTTTAATGAGTCGATCGGCTTTTTGCGCGAGTGGTATCGGGTCTTCAAATAAACCGACCCCGCGTTCGGGACCAAACTCACTACGAGTGATACCCAGGCAGTCTTGCAGACCCCGCCGCCATTCACCTAAACGCTCAGGCGATTGAGCCAGGACAAGCGCACGCAAGCGATCGCCATACAGTGCATGTAAAATCGCAATCGTTGCAGACGCAATCAAAATATTCTGCAAACGGCTACCCATTGTTCGCACAGCACCCCGCCCACCCTGGGTAAAAAACCAGTTGGACACCCGCTCAGCGTGAACTGGCTCAAACGTCCGACGCAGTTGCCAGACACCACCGTAATAGTCGGGACGGTTGCGGTATTGATCCAGCAGGTTGCGGATTTTCTTCGTTAGATCCTGGAAGCTCTGCTCAGCAAACTGGGGGGAGGAGGGCGATCGTGCTGCCGTTTCGCTCACAGCGGCTACTTTCGCTGGCTCCTTTCCGGGCATCGGCAAATCCAGTTGTTCTGCCGCCAGCGCTAAATCTTGCAAACTCCCAACCAGGTAATCTTTAAAGCTCTGCACTCGGATTGCCAAATCTTGCGAAACCCCAGCGAACGTGGTCCGCATTTCATTCCGAATCCGTTCCTGGCGACGTTCCAACTGCTCCACACTAATTTGAAGCGTCTGTTTCCGCTGTTCTAATTCTCTTAGCCCTTCTTGCACCAACCGACCCATTGCTGCTTGAGCCTCCGCTGCCTCCGCCTGCATACGAGTTTGTGCTGCTTGCAACGCGGCGATTTCTCGTCTCAACGCTTGCTCTCGCCGCTGGAGGTCAGTAACCCGTTGCGCTGGATCAGCGATCGCCGCTGTTTCCTTATCCACGGGCACAGCGGCTGTCAGTGCTTGTTCTGCTTCAACGCGTTCAACCAAAGGAAGCTTCTCCTCCTCCATGAGCGTCTGTACCGAAGCTTCTTGTATGCCTAAAGGTTCTATAGTAGAGCGATCGCGTTGATTGTCCTCCATAGGGTTGTCAACAGTGCCATCAGTCTTGTCATACTCTGAATTCACGGTACCTGGCAATTCGTCTGGGTTCATAGCAGTTCAAATGAAAGTTGTGGGTCATTAGTTGTTAGCAAGTCCTGAAGCCTAACATCTAACAACTGACAACTAGCCTTTATATCGTGCGAGGACAGCGGGCTTCCAGGCAGCTTTGTAGTCCTTTAGGATCAAACAAAACGGGCAAAAAGTGAATACTCTTTACTTCTTTAAAGTAGAAAAGGATCGGGATAGGAGACCAGAACACGCGCCAGTTTTGCCAATCTTCATACGGAAAGCGCCGAATCAGCGTATCGCCGCGAGTAATATCCAATGCCGTTTCAGTAAAGCACAGACGTAACGTCGCCGCTTGAAACAACAAAAAGCAGCCAAAGAGTGCCACTCCCAAACTGACCCAAACCTGAACAAACAGCAAACAACCCGCCACCACAATCAAGGCAAGGGGCAGATTGTAGCTAGGTGCTAATGCGATCGTATCTGTCGCAGCACTCGAAGAGGCAGTCGTCACAGACTTCACTCCTACGATTCGTATTTATCTTTATTTACCTCTCTATTCTATGATGAGCGGTCGGCGATCAGTCACGGGGGCTGAAGAGTTCGCCCACCAACGCGCCCACGCGATGTCCCCGACTCTTGGATGCACACAACACTGGCTACAACGGTCTAAATCACCCTATTCCCCATGTGCCCTTATGCTCCCCATTGGCAAGAGGTCTATTAAAGTAAAGCTTGCGTATTGTTTAGCACTTACGTAAGGCGTTAAAAATAATACTCATTATGTTCAAGCTACTCTTAATGTTCTCTTTCCCTTCACAGTGTTAGGACATTGGCACAGTCAAATTCTTCATACACTCATAACAAGATTAAGCGCTGAATCCAACTGTTGAACGGCTTTTGCAGACTGCTGCCTGTCTAAGATGTACATAGAGCCTTCGTTGA
>JBBSHC010000443.1:0-4143 GCA_038253425.1 Leptolyngbyales cyanobacterium
AATAGGTAAGAATGCCAAAGAGCCTGCCGCCAAAGTCAAACGGTGAATCGGGACGGGAGGCCGAAAGAACGCCCACGCCAATACCGACAACGAGCGCGATCGCCATGCTGAACACTGCCAACTCGACCGTTGCCGGAAAAAATTTCAGAATAATCTCCCAAACTGACTGCCCCTGGCTCACTAGCGATTTACCTAAATCTAAATGCAGCAGTTTCCACAAATAGTCGAGATACTGCACAAAAAGCGGTTTACCCAAGCCAAGCTGATTGCGTAGCTCGTCTTTGGCAGCTTGCGGCGCACGGGGACCGAGTAGCGCATCTACGGGATCACCAGGAGTCGATCGCAGCAATAAAAACACCGCTGTTGTGATCACCCACAGCATGAGAGGAGCCAGCAGCAAGCGAGCCAGTACGTAGTAGCGAAGAGAGCTAGAACGAGACATTGAAGAATTGTTAATTTTGGGCGGTTACTTGTTAGAGTCGTAGTCAGGCTGACAAGTACCTGATTCTCTCACGTACCACAATCGCACGGGTTGTTACCGTATGGGTTGTGAGAGTGCCAATAATCTTCAGTCATTACGCTCCAAGCTCTAACCGTTCATGATGTTAAGCCATGAAAACTGCCATCGCACCGCCACCGCTACTGAAAACGCCTGCGTGGTTGCAACAATTACAGTGGGTGGGTGACCCGATCGCTTATATGGAAGCAGCGGCACGGCAGCATCCTGATCTTTTTTCAGCCAGTGTGATCGGGTTCGGTGGCAGGATGGTTTTTGTCAACACACCCCAGGCACTTCAAGAAATTCTCACCAACGATCGCAAAACCTATCTTGCTCTCGGCTGTGCCAACCGCATCCTGTCACCGCTATTGGGTGATTATTCCGTCATTATGCTAGACGGCGATCGACACAAACGGCGACGACAACTCCTCATGCCACCCTTTCACGGCGAACGGATGCGTGCCTATGGACAACTCATCTGCGACCTGACCACCAAAGCCTTTGACAAGGTGCCGCTCAACCAAGAGTTTTCTGCCCGTACAGTGACGCAGGAAATTTCGATGAATGTCATCATGCAGTCTGTCTTTGGCTTGGCTGAGGGCGATCGCTTTCAGCAGCTTAAGCAATTGCTGGCATCCATGTCAGACTTATTTCGATCGCCGCTGACCTCCAGCTTCCTCTTTTTCTCTGTTTTGCAAAAAGACCTGGGTGCCTGGAGTCCCTGGGGAAAGTTCGTCCGTGAGCGTGAGCAAATCGACAGACTGATCTATGCCGAAATTGCGGAACGGCGATCGCAGCCCGATGGCGATCGGGTCGATATCCTTTCGCTACTGATGTCAGCCCGGGACGAAGCCAATCAACCCATGACCGACCAGGAGTTGCGCGATGAACTGATGACCCTCCTGTTTGCCGGACATGAAACCACTGCCACCGCAATGTCCTGGGCACTTTACTGGGTGCATCATCTACCAGCAGTACGTGAAAGATTGCGCCAGGAACTAGCTACGTTAGGCGAAACCCCCGACTATATCGATATTTTTCGTCTGCCTTATCTCACCGCCGTTTGCAACGAAACTCTGCGGATTCACCCTGTGGCGATGCTCACCTTCCCCAGATTTGTGCAGGAACCCCTCACCCTGTTGGGGCATCAATTGGCACCCGGCGATATTGTCTCAGGCTGCATCTACCTGGTGCATCAGCGAGAAGATCTGTACCCCAACCCGAAGCAGTTCCAACCCGATCGCTTTCTCGAACGTCAATTCACGCCCTACGAATTTATACCCTTTGGTGGCGGTGTGCGTCGTTGCATTGGCGAAGCGCTTGCCATGTACGAAATGAAGCTGGCACTGGCAACAGCCCTCTCTCGCTATGAGCTTGTCCTCGCCGACACCAAACCTGAATATCCCCGTCGTCGTGGCGTTACCCTGGCACCTGCAAATGGCGTGAAGATGGTCCTAACCGGACCGCGATCGTGCGCGAAGAAAGGTACACGCAGCCTTGCTATGCCTTTGTCAGAATAAAGCCGCCCGGACAAACGCTTGCTTTGCATTCAGCGATCGCTCAATAGCTCTACATCTTCCACCTCTACAGTAGAGAAGCCTGCTCATCCTGGCTGAACGCTAAAGGGCAATGCTTGCATTTGTTTTAGGCGCGACCTTATGAGATTCGAGCCTGAGCTTCGATCGCTGGCTCGGCTGGTTTTGAAACCGTGTCTTCTGTGGGAACTACAGTTGCGTCGGTCGTTTCAGGTTGGGCGGGAAGCGTTTCAACCTCAGGCAGTTTCTCTGGCGTTAAGCGTGTTTGGCTCGAACCAGACAGCAGTTTCAGCAGTTTGGGCTTGGGGTCATACAGCAGGTAGATGAGGCGATCGCTCACTTGCAGCGGTTCATCGACTGGAACGATCTGAAAAGATTTTTGCCGTTCAATCAGCAAGGGTAGCAGCGTACCAGCAGTAATCAGCGACTGTAAATGTGATTGCTGTTGTTCGAGTATGTCGTCACTCAAAGTTGTTTCACCGAGCTTGACGGCACCGTCACTAATGTGTTGATTCCAGGTTTTCAGCGTCATCTGTGGTGCGAAGGCTTGCTGAATGTCGTTACCGCTGGCAGTATTAAGCTGTGGGTCGCGGGGAAACACGGCTAAAACACGGGGGGGACGAAACTCTTCAGCCGCTTGTTTGGCAATGACTAGATTCACTTCGCCGTTGTGAGTCATCGCCAGGAACGTACCCACCTGATCCAGCCCGGCGGCTTCCAACACTTCGGCGTCAAGCGCGCTGCTGATAAAGATACGGCAATTTTCCTGTTCGGCTTGCTGTCGGGCTTCGGGAGCCGTGTCAATTAATGTCACGGCTTCGTCTCGTTCTGCAAAGAGACGGGCGATCAGTAAGCTGAGAGGATTGCAGCCCACAATGACGGCTCCTGTCGCTTCATCAGAGGTAATTTGCAGTAGAGTAGCAGCCCCCTGCGCCGTAAGCGCCTGCACGAAAACGGTGAGCATAATCGTCAGGAAGACGAGCGCTTTAATGGAATCACCCCCATTGATACCGTTCTTGGTTAGCGAAATGGCAAAGAGGGAGGCAACTGACGCTGACACAATGCCTCGCGGTGCGATCCAGCAGAGAAACAGTTTTTGTCGCCAGTTTAAGTCACTGTTCCAGGTGCAGCACCAGACGTTGAGCGGACGCACCACAAACATCAGGCTTAGCACTGTTAAAACGCCGCCCCAGCCTAAGGCAATGACGCCCGCGATCGACAAATCTGCTGCCAGCAAAATGAATAGCACCGACACTGCCAAAATGGTGAGTTGTCCCTTGAAGCGCTTGAGCAACCGCTCTTCTGGTACTGACGACGCTCGCAGCACGATGCCAGCCGCTACAGTTGCCATCAGCCCCGACTCACTTTGCAAACTTTGAGCCAGCCCAAACAAACCCCACAAGCCTGCCAACACTACCAGGGCTTTGAGGTCATCCGACAGGAAGCGTGCTTGTTTAAGAATCCAGCCCAGCAGCCAACCGCCAGCCACGCCAATGCTGCTACCAATGCCCAACCGAATCACCAACCCACTGGCAACCCGCACTGGATCAGCCTCGCCGTTGAGCAAAATGTTGAGGACAACGACCGCCAGAATGGCACCGACTGGGTCAATGAGCACGCCTTCGCCTTCAAGCAGCGCCGAAACCTGTCGATCGACCTTCACCTGCCGCAGCAGCGGATTGATGACGGTAGGACCTGTGACGACGACCAATGCGCCGTAGAGAAACGCGATCGCCCAGGGAAATTCGCTCAACCAGTGCGCGGCAATGCCACCACCCAATAACGTAATCAGAGTCCCGATCGTGACCAGATTTCGCAGGCTACCCGACACTCTGCCCAACTCACGCAACTCTAGATTAAAGCCACCTTCAAATAAAATGACCGCGACCAGAAGGGAAACAATCACATCCAACCCAATGCCCAGGCGATCGGGAGACAGCAACGCAAAGGCACTGGGGCCCAGCAAGATGCCAAATAACAGCAGAAAAACAATGCCAGGAATATTGAGAAACTCCGCCAGCACCTGTGCGCCAATCCCTGCAATGACGGTCAAAATCATTTGCAGAGTTACTTCTAGCGAGGCTTCCATAGATCTAATCGCTGCGGTTC
>JBBSHC010000444.1:0-4142 GCA_038253425.1 Leptolyngbyales cyanobacterium
GCAAAACCTCCAGAACTTATTAGCAATCAGCTTCAAGTTTGATAGTCGCTATGAGTTTGATAAGCTGAAACAGTTAGCTATCACTATTAGTAACAAAGCAAGCCATGAACCGTCTGATGACAAGCTGCACAGTATCTCGATCTATGTGGATTGGGATTATTGCGCGTTCACCGATTTAGAAGGACGATCGCGCCGCGTCACACGACTCATGCCAGGTGCCACGGTTGATTTATTTCAAAACCAGGTGCTTAGCACGATCGCACCCAACACCACTCTTAAGGAAACGATTACGGCTGAAGATCTGCTCCAACGCAAAGGGGCACGCAAAGACGATAAACTCGACGCCGCCTCGCCACTCAATCTGGAAGTTGAAATCACAAAACCGTTGATTGACCCAGGTGCATTAAAGAAGAACGATCGCTTTATGAAACGCTACACCGATCTGGAGTTTTTTCTAGGTCTAGCCTTCCGCATTGTGGGTCCTCATCGTTCGCCGGGTGGCGATCGCATTTATCTTCTCTGCCGATTTGTCATCCACAAACTTCCCTGGACAGCGGGACTACCGTGGAATCCTAAAAAGTAAGACTAACAATAAAAACGTCTAAACTTTAGCTTTCAGCTCTCAAACGCGGTAAGGCTTACCCCGTAACACTTTCGCCCTCACTCTGCTCACACTATCCCCAAGGCTAAATCCATCCGCTAAGTCCTTCAACGACTAGACTAAAGAAAGGGAAGAGTAGGCGCAGGCTGTTGCGGACTGTGGGAAGGTTTCGTGCCATCACCGCCGTCCGAGGAAAGTCCGGGCTTCCGAAAGATCAGACTTGCTGGGTAACGCCCAGTGCGGGTGACCGTGAGGATAGTGCCACAGAAACATACCGCCGATGGAAAGGCAAAGGCTGAAGGTTAAAGCAAATTTTTATCCTTCATACTAATCCTTTAGCTTTTTACAGGTAAGGGTGCAAGGGTGCGGTAAGAGCGCACCAGCAGTATCGAGAGGTACTGGCTCGGTAAACCCCAGTTGGAAGCAAGGCAGTGGAACAATGGTTGGTCTTTTCCCTGTTCCATGCAAAGGTAGAAAAACCTGTCTTTGCCCGTCCGCTTGAGGTGCTTGGTAACAAGTGTCCCAGATAGATAACAGCCCTCCTGAATGCACTGCATTAGGGATAACAGAACCCGGCTTATGTCCTGCTCTCCCCCATTCCCAAAGATGATTAGCGTCTAACAATTCATCCGGTTAGATTTATCAAACTTTGTTGATTAGCAAGGGAATATATAGATTCGGCGAAGCTACTTTGACAGGCTATCTGATTGCTTGACCTTGCAATAGTATAAGAGCATCGGTGATGGTGTTGATTGCACGGGTAGATTGTCCAATACGCTAAGCAAACATGCTTACTCAGGGTGTATTGCAAGATTCACAGAAGCAGCGTTTGTAGGGGAAAGGCGTGAACAACCAGACCACCCACGGGTTAAAGCTAGGCAAAGCAGAAACTGCACAAAGTTTTCCGCAGCTATTAGCTGTGAGTGAAAATAAGCGGAGCGGTTTAATTTTGTGTAAGGCTAACCATGCAGAGTTTGCTGGTCCTGGTGCAGCGGTAGGCACGTTAGTGGAGCAAGCCTGTACAAGTATTATTGCGATTGGTGCGCCTGAAATTGTTGCTGTCGTCACGCATAAGCAGCGCCAAACTGCCTATAGCCGCAGAATTCAATGGGTACGCTGGCTACACAAAATTACAGAACATCCAGAGCCACTCCAGAGAGCAGAACGGCTCTTCTCTAGTCTGGAAGCGTTTTTTGGCGCGCAGGTTCTAACGGGTTTGTCGGATGAGGTGTTGGCTTTGTTGATTGGTGTGCTGCCATCAACGATCGCGACCATGCGATCGCAGTACCGTTACTCTGGGCAAATTGACGATCTCAGTTTTACACCGTCGTGTACGTTAATGTCGTTCAGTTCTATTCACTTATCACCGCTGCCATCGCCTGCGTTGGCTCATTCGTCTGCGCCTACCGTTGCCTCTGAAAGTTTTTTTGAAGCCCTTTCTACCCTTCCCTGTCGCGCCTGATTCACAATATCTAACTAGATCTAAATCTAAGGAGATTTCTAGTAAACAAATTACCCACTGTCTTCGACTTCGCTCAGTCAGCTTGCAGCTTGAGCGGAGTCGAAGGACAAAATCTTTTCTGGAAATTGTTTAAGCATTAGTCTGTAGCAGTGTGAATGCAGTGGGTCGTAAAGTCGCCATCAATTAGAGAATGGCAACTGAGCACGCCCCTCCCCGCAAAGTGTGACACGCTGAAACGAGTCACGGGCTGATTGACGCCAGTTCCGGTTGTCCTACTCGTGGCAAAAGACCTGATAAACTGGCAAGCATGACGCTTCCGTATCTTCCTCGCCAGCAGCAACTTCAACGCCTGGTTCAAAAGCTAGGACTACCTGAGCAGACCTCTATTCAGTGGCATTTGCTGGATCTAGCCCTGACCCATCCCACTGTTTCTGCGACTGCAAACTATGAGCAGCTTGAGTTTGTTGGTGATGCTGTTGTGCGTTTGGCAAGCGCTGTTTTTTTACTCGAAAACTATCCGCAGCTCCCGGTAGGGGAGTTTGCGGCAATCCGGTCAGTGCTGGTGAGCGATCGTATTCTGGCGCAGCTTGCTGCCAGTTATGGTTTGCAGCGTTATCTTCTGGTTTCTGACAGTGCCTTTAAAGACAAGCTGGGTGAAGAATCTCGACTCGCAGACTCCTTTGAAGCCGTTCTAGCCGCACTTTATCTGAGTACGCAGACCCTGGAGTTGGTGCGTCCCTGCGTCGATCGTCATTTTCAGCAGTTGGTAACAGAGATTTTGCAAGATCCAGCGCGCCAAAACTACAAGGCAGCGCTACAAGAGTGGACTCAGGCGCACTATAAAAGCTTGCCAGAGTATCGAATTATTCAAGCAGAAACAGTTGCAGACAATGCTCAACGCTTTATGGCTGAGGTCTGGCTACGTGGTGAGCGCTTGGGACAAGGCACTGGGCGATCGATTAAAGCAGCCGAACAAGCCGCCGCTCAAGCTGCTTTTGCAGTTGTCAGCGATCGCTGACTGTAGACTCCAGGTGGAGGCTGCTGGAAGTTGGCGCACCGCGAGAACGAGACGCTGCCTACCCCATTGAGGAAAAAGAGTGGTCAGAGGCGTCATGCTGTAGGGCTGTGCTTGCGGTATCTCGATCATGGGATGTCGGCGGTACATCGATCGTGGCTATCGGCTCCACCACTGATTGTGGATTACGCGACGGTAGCCAAATGCGAAAGGTGCTGCCTTTTCCGGGCACTGACTGAAACGAAATAGTGCCACCATGCATTTCCGCTAACCGTTTGGTCAATGCCAGCCCTAGTCCTGTACCTTCATGTTTGCGCGTTAAAGATGAATCGATTTGCTGAAAGGGGCGAAAAAGGAGATGCCAACGTTCTGGCGGAATGCCAATGCCAGAGTCGGCGACCTCCAGGCAGAGATAAGGAGTCGTGGGGTTTACAGGGCTGCGATCGGGACGCATATCATCCTCTAACTGTTGACCATACCGGAGCCAAGCACCTAGCTTTACTCGCCCACCTTCCGGTGTGAACTTTACAGCGTTAGAGAGCAGATTGATGATCATCTGGCGAACACGTCGTTCATCCAACGGAACCAGATTGAGCTGAGGCTCGACCTCCACGGAAAGCGTTAAGCGCTTCTGCTCTGCACCAGGCTGGATCATTTTTAGGCACTGCTGACAGAGGTCTTGAATAGCGATGGGTTGAAGGTTGAGTTCAACTTTACCCGCCTCAATTTTGGCAATGTCTAGTAGGTCGTTAATGATTTTGAGCAGGTGAATAGCAGAATCATCTGCCTGCTGGAGAAACTCTAATTCTTCGTCGCGGCTGTCACAGCAACCGTCTTTAATGAGTCGCACACAGCCAATAATGGCATTCAGCGGTGTTCTTAGTTCATGAGAGGTCGTTGCCAGAAATTCACTCTTCAACTGGTTTGCTGCCTGAGCTTCTTGCCACGCGGCTTCTAGTTCTTCTGCCCGCTCTTTCAGGCGCTCTACCATGTTGTCGAGTGCCCCAGCAAGCTGATTGATTTCTTTAATTTTGAAGTTTTTGGGTGCCTGGTCGGAGGGTTGA
>JBBSHC010000445.1:0-4138 GCA_038253425.1 Leptolyngbyales cyanobacterium
GGACATTGGGATCAAAGGGGGTGTGGGGGCAATGCCCCAGCCAGGAGTTCCACCCCTGCACCCCATCCTAACCAGAATGGCGATGGCTATACCAAGCAGCATTTGAAAGTTCGTCATATGAAATTTGCCCAAAAGTTCAACCTACTAACAGATTACGGCAACCGTTGTTAGTGCTGGAATGATGAGAGTGTGCAGCGATCGCAGCGTAAGCAAATCTGTAGTGATCTCAAGGTTGATTGCCGCACGCCCCGCTCCTACTGCTTCACTGAAAGTCGTTCGGTTTCTTGTGCCCCCTTGTTTCGTTTCCTAGTAAGAGGTTTTCCATGTTTCTCCCTACTGGCTTTTGTCAGCGCTCGGTGACGACTAAACTCGGCACGATGGTATATTACACGGCTGAAGGTGCGCCCTGGCTGAGTGAAGCAGGTGATCAGCCTACGCTGGTTTTTCTCCACGGGTTTGGTGGTGGTTCGTCTGCGTATGAGTGGTCAAAGGTTTATCCTGCCTTTGCGTCAGAGTACCGGATTCTTGCGCCTGATTTGATTGGCTGGGGGCGATCGGAGCATCCCGAACGGCAGTATCAAGTCGAGGACTACATCACGACGATTATTGAATTTTTGGAGCAAACCTGCGAGGGAGCGGTGCCAGTTGTAGCGTCATCGTTAACGGCAGCGATCGTCATTCGAGCGGCAATTCTGCGTCCAGAGTTGTTTCAATCGCTGATTTTGACGACACCTGCGGGGCTGTCTGACTTTGGCGAAGATTATACGCGCAGTTTCTTTGCACAGTTGGTCAGCACACCGATCGTTGATCGCGTTCTTTATAGCGCGGGTATTGCGACGAGTTGGGGCATCCGCAACTTTTTGGAACAGCGGCAGTTTGCCCATGCAGACCGCATCTTTCCAGAGATCGTAGAGGCGTATCTAGAATCTGCCCTACAGCCAAACGCCGAATATGCAGCACTTTCGTTTGTGCGGGGCGATTTGTCCTTTGATCTCGCGCGCTACATTGCCGAGTTGACAGTGCCGACCGCAATGATTTGGGGTAAGCGATCGCAGTTTACGGGCCCAGAGATTGGACGGCGACTTGCAGATCTCAATCCTCAGGCAATTCGTGAACTGTATGTCCTCGAAGATGTCGGCTTGACGCCACAGTTGGAGTTACCAGCCGTGACGATCGCCCTCATTCGCAGATTTCTTGCCCAATTGAAGTAGCAGGCTTAGCGAACGACCCAACATCCTGACACGCTAGCACCGAGTCCTCGTTGGGTTTCTTTGCTTAGGCACCTACCCGCACGTCAATAACATTCAAGTCTACAAAGTCATAAGTAAAGCCTTCAAGCTCGATTTTGGTGCCGATTTTAATTTTGTTGTTGCCCAACAACGGACCATTTTTGGACATATTGGCATCGCCAGCGATCGTCACCAAAAAGTCTTTGGTCAGCGCCGCTTCGGGTCTGGGGTCTGGCAATGCTTTCAAAGTGCCATCGGGCTGCGGTACCGCTATATTGCGAGGCAACTCGCGCACTGTTTTGATTTTGATGTCGCCAAAGGGTTGGTTACGAATAATCAGGCTGGTGGTGCCTCCTTCTTTCAGCAGCGTTTTGGGGTCTTGGGCACCCACGCTTCTGACGACTATATCCACTTCAACCGGTTTCCTGCTAGAGCTAAGCTGTGCGCCAGTGATGCTTGGTAGAAGGACACCCACAAGGACCAGAAAAATTACGAAAGCAGCGCCGATATCTAAAATGCTGACTTTGCCAAATAACCGACCTTTAGAGTCCAAAATAGCCATGAAATTTCGCCTTAATGACACACGAGATAATGCTTCGATCGCGGCTTTAGGGATGGGCAGAGCGTTTGTTGAACTCATACTCAAATCTGCACGCAAAGCATTCCTGTGCCAGATTATCATGCTCCCGCATGGTCATTTCACCGCGCCGTCCTGATTCTTGGTCATCATCGCCAACGAGAACGCCTCTCGACTGGCAAAAATCTCAAAAATGCGATCCATATCAGAGATATCAAACAGGTTACGTGCCTGATCGTTGGGCGCACAGAGGTAGAGCCTGCCGCTTGCCAGCCTCATTTGGGTGTGCATCGCTACCAGCACTCCTAAGCCCGAACTATCAATGAAATTCACTGCTTGTAAATCAATGAGAACATCCCTGACTTGGGCTTCCAGGTAGGCGCTGAGCTGTTGTTTTAAGGTCTGGGACGCAGCCATGTTGAGAATGCCAGATGGCTCAATGACTCTAAAACCAGGGTTGACTGACATAATTTAAGCCTCAAAGGGAGATAAGTCAAAGGCAAACTACGAGAGGCTACAGAAAGTAAGTACTGGTCGATCGCGGCTGTCTTTGGCTGGAATAGTCTCTAAAAACCTACGGTAACCATGAAGGAAACAGGCAAATTTATTCCCATTGACTGACATATTCCTGTATTGAACTTATCGGTTGCCTGTAATGTGGTCAAGCAACTTAGAATGTCTTCACATGAGGTTTGGCGATCGCTCATCGCTTCAGGTTTTGCTACCTTGAAGCAATTCCGCCTTACAGCATGATTTTGCGTCACAATCTTGCTCACCTGCTTTTAGTCTGATGGCAACGGTTCGACTAGAAAAGATCACCCGACAGTTTGACCGCACGGTAGCGATCGCTGATGTGACGTTTACCGTCCCAGATGGCTCATTTTGGGCGCTGGTGGGTCCATCAGGTTGCGGTAAATCTACGGTGCTTCGCACGATCGCAGGCTTGGATCGAGTCACATCTGGCGATCTCTATATTGGCGATCGCTGTGTGAATGAGGTGCCTGCACGACAACGGGATGTGGCAATGGTGTTTCAAAACTATGCGCTGTATCCCCACATGAGCGTGGCAGAAAATCTTGCCTTTGGGCTACAGATGCGCCGAGTAGACGCTAAGACAATACGGGAACGAGTCGAAACGGTAGCACGCCTGTTGGCGATCGATCACTTGCTGGAGCGCAAACCGGGTCAGCTTTCAGGTGGGCAGCAGCAACGGGTGGCATTAGGCAGAGCGATCGCACGGCAACCCCAGGTCTTTTTGCTGGACGAACCGCTGTCTAATCTGGATGCTCAACTGCGCGATGAAACTCGGGTTGAACTCAAGCGGCTGCATCAACAGGTCGGCATTACAACCCTCTACGTGACGCATGATCAGGTCGAAGCAATGACCCTGGCAGACCAGATTGTGGTGCTAAACCAGGGACGCATTCAACAGATCGGTGATCCACAGACGGTTTACAGCCAGCCTGCCAATCGCATGATTGCTACCTTTTTAGGCAGCCCACCGATGAATCTTCTGTCTGCCACTTACGATGGCACGACGTTTCAAGTTGGTGGACAACTGCTGCCCTGTCCAGAAGCGCTCAAAGTGAAACTGCAACTGCTTCAGGGACAGCGTTATGACTTAGGCATTCGTCCAGAGCACCTTCAAAGCAGCGCTGAGACTGGTCATCTTAAAGTAGATGTCAGCCTAGTAGAGCCATTGGGTCGTGAAGTTTTGGTGCGTGCAGTATTACCAGAAGCAACAGTACCTTTGCAAGAAATCACGTTTCAGTGCCGTCCAGACCAGTGCCCCCGTATAGGCGATCGCTTAGCATTGGCGATCGAGGTTGATCAGCTATTCATGTTTGATTCTAAGACGGGTGACACCCTGTACCCCTTAAAGCAGTAAGTCTTGAAGCAGTGAGTCTTAAAACAGTAGGTCTTAAAGTAGTGAACTGCTACTCTACGTAGCTTTGCGCGGAACACTGACTGGCACATTGAGCAGTAGGAGCCTAAAGCTGCATTAACCGCTTAACGATAATGTTTCAAGCGGCACAGCAGCATTCACCAACGACAACAAAACTCCAGTTTGCTCTTGTCCATTCGTCGCCAAATCACTATGACAAAGGTAAACTCGTTCCTCCGTCCGACTCAGCAAGTCTAGTAAAATGCGGCGCAGGCGTCGTTCGTTCGCGTTCATGCTGTCGGCTGACGTCCAGGCACGTCCCGACCACTCTTGCAAAAATAACGGAGCCGCAAACAGCGAATCGACTCCATTCAACCAGCGCGGCGACCCCGCATCCAGCCAAAATTGCCAGCGATGAGCACGACGACTGGAACGGTACTGAAACAC
>JBBSHC010000446.1:0-4130 GCA_038253425.1 Leptolyngbyales cyanobacterium
AAGCGTTTATTGGTCCTAACTGCCTGATTCTTCAGCAAGTAACGATTGTAGGAGGAGCCGTCGTCGGGGGAAATGTCGATATCGGCAGTGGTGCTAAGATTATTCGTCCAATCTTAATCGGCGATTCTGCCAAGATTGGCGCGAACGCCGTCGTACTTTGTGATATACCAGCTAATGCCTCAGCAGTGGGCGTTCCAGCAAGAGTTATTGGTAAGATGCCAATTGGTAAGGTTTAAAAAGTTATTGTTAGTTTTCAAGACGTATGGTAGAAAATAGGGCTTTATAATGGGTTCTGCGCCGCCACCCCGATCGCACGTGGAAAAGCAGAGGGCGTAGGCGCGATCTTTTTCACGTAAATGCAGTGACGCACACTATGGCTGAGCGGCGTTGTGAAGGCTTCGATCGATTCAATCGCCCCACCCAGAATGGCGATCGCTGTTTCCAACGCAGTCGTTTCGGCATCTGTCCATTGACCGCGATAAAGCACGGCTGAACCACCCACTTTCAGCAGCGGTAGCGCATACTCAGCACAAACTGGGGCAGCAGCCACCGCCCGTATTAACGCCAGATTGTACGTTTGACGATGTGTTGCCTGTCGTCCAACCTGCTCCACGCGTTCCACCAACGTCTGGGCATTAGCAAGGTCTAGCTTGACAAGCAACTGATCCAGAAAATTGATTTTTTTGCGCGTTGAGTCGAGTAAGGTAATCGTCCATATCGGCTGCGCGATCGCGATAGGAACCCCCGGAAACCCAGCACCCGTACCAATATCGATCACCTTAAAAGCGCCTTGAATCGGCGAATCCAGATTCTTCGCCCATGCTGACTCCCAACTCCCAACTCCCAACTCCCGACTCCCCGACGCCTGCAAACCCGCCGTCACAGCCCGCAGCGAATCCCACAAATGCTTCTCCCAAAACTCTGTTGGCTCAGTGATACGCGTGAGATTAAATTGACGATTACCCGCCAGAATTAACGCGTAAAGCTGCTGAAACTGAGTCTGTTGCAGCACCGTTGGCTGCCAATCCAGCGTAAGCTGCCATAAACCAAGCATCGTTGGTAATGCAGGCGGTTCTGCACCAGCGATGGGTAACGGTTGCATCTCATCAGGCAACGGTTGAGCAGTAGACTCGATCGCGTCTGCTCCATTCACCGCTACAACTGCCTCTTCACAGTCACGAATGTCTGCAGCCTCCCCCTGCTCCCCTGCGCCCCTACTTCCCTGCTCCCCCATCACCTCATCCCTCATCTTTAGCCTTCGTCCCTCATCACGTCACCACCTGCGATCGCTCCGTCCGCGCCTTCAACTCATCGGGGGTTACAGCCGAGAGTTCACCGTGGCTTAGCGTCCAGCATTGATCTGCAATATCAACCAGTTCTCCCGCATCGTGAGAAACGACGAGTAAACTCCAATGGGTTTTGAGCTTTGCCAGTAGACTCACCAGTTGCCGCCGCATTGACCAGTCTAGCCCAGCCGTAGGTTCATCCAGCAAGAGCAGGTTTGGTTGACGAATAAGCTGCACAGCGAACGCGAGACGGCGCTGTTGTCCGCCACTAAGCGCAGTAGGAGAAGCGTGTAGCGAGAGGTGGGTCAGTCCCACTTCGGTCAGGGCTTGCTCAATGCGATCGCCTGTCAACTCCGGGTGCCCTAACCGCAACTCTTCCAAAATACTGCCGCCACAAAAGTGACGTTCTGGAAATTGAAAGACCAGCCCACTCAGTTGTTGCAATTGCAGGGGAATCAGTTCTTGTTCGCGCCAAAAAACGCCCCCGCTCGTTTTTTCTGCTAACCCCGCCAAAATTTCCAATAGCGTACTTTTACCAGAGCCACTGGGACCAATCACTAAACCCATCTGCTGTGGTGCAATCTGAAGGTTGATGGCTTTGAGAATTGCCGTGTGACTGGCAGGCGGATGATACGTCAGGTTTTTGAGATAGAGCATTTAAATGCCAGCGAGGGGAAGAAACGGTCGATCGCGCAGCGCTTCACTGTCTGGAACTTGAGACAAGCCGTTGCGTCACAGTGTTTAACTAAGCAAGCGAGCTTTAACTAAGCAAGCGATTCGAGCGGCTTTAAGAAGGCGCACAGTTTGTCTCAACGAACCACTGCAACGGCAGTAGGACACACGATGAGGCTAGACACTACCACTCTAACCAACTTAGTTACAAGTTACTATTGATCTCCTGAACGCAATCAACCGGACAATTATGGCTGATCGGTTTAATCTTCCCAGACATATTCGCTTCAATCTTGCTGCGCCACTGATGTTGCGGGTCGCCACCGCCGCGATCGTCTCTGTAAGTTTGTGGGCAAGTCCTTCGTTGGCAAAAGACCCGTTTCGATCGAGCAATGCCAGACCGATTAGCAATGGCACTGAAGCCGTCTTCAAAGCCTTGTTTGAGCAGGGCAACTACCGCACAGCCGCCACTAAGCTTTCGCAGGCAGATGCCAGGGATCCACTCACTCAGGCGCTGCAAGCCTCTCTTGCTTACATTGCCTGGGATAGTGAAAAAGATAACGGGAAAAAGTCGTTGCAGCTAGAGCAGTTCAGAACGTATGCCGCCCAAACACGCCTAACGGCTGAAGCCTTGACCGCTAAAGATGCCTTGCGGGGCAACCTTTATCAGGCAGTGGGTCATTTTCTGGAAAGTGCTTACATTTTTAGTAACGATGGCACGGTTAAAGGCACGCCTCAAGCGCTGGGCGAGATTCAGCAGGCGTTTAAGTATCTTGATGCGGCTGACAAAGCCGATCCAAATGATCCAGAGCTGAATTTGCTGCGGGGTTACATCGACTTGTTTGTTTCTCTAAACTTGCCCTTTTCTAGCCCTGCGGATGCAATCAATCGCTTAGAGAAATACGCAGCGCCCCGTTATCTGGCAGACCGAGGCGTGGCACTGGGTTATCGTGATTTGAACCAACCTGCCAAAGCGCTGGCAGCGATCGACCGATCGCTACAAGAGACGCCCAATAACCCGGATGCACTTTATCTAAAAGCGCAAATTCTAGTGCGTCAGGGTAACAACAAAGATAGTATTTCATTTTTTAACAAGGCGCTCGAAAAACAGGCACAGTTGCCAGCAGGCTTGATTAAGCAAATCACCCGTGAACGCGATCGCGCTCAAAGACGCTTGGGCAATGTTGGGCAGTAGCGCGATCGAGCCTGCTGCCTTTGCTGAGCACTAATATTCCAAGCTAGCTACATCCAGTCGGCGGCAAGCCGTAATTGCAGCGTGCCCAAGCCCAGGTCATTAGCAGTCAGGGAACGGGCTTCAAACAGCGCTAGCATATCTTTAAATTGAGGATTGCCGCGACTTGCCCCTGTCAGTCCTTTGGCAATGATCAAGCCGCAGAAACCCTTGGTTTTTTTGCAGCGCTGATCCCACTTTTTGCGGGCGGCAACATGCGTCGGGTCTGCTTCATCAAATTCACCAAACAGATGCAAATCACCGTTCCCGGTTTGAAAGAGACCGAGATCATAGTGCTCACTGCCAAAGGAGTCTTCTCCTGGATTAAAGCAAATAGCTTGCAGCCCACCCGCTAACTTCAGATCTTCAATGAGCACCTTTGCCTTGGGACGCGACGTTTGAATCATGATGACTGGCAATCCATCACCAGCGGCTTTTACCGCTTGCGGTTGATGATGCTCGGTTGCACCCGATCGCAGAATGTCCAGCATATCCCATGGCACTACCCCTAAGCTCAGAAAAGAGTTCGCTGGCACCAGGTCATCTCGCACCGTTGGTACATCAAGAACATCCTCCTCTTCAGCGTCTGCCATTGCCAGCAGTTCGGTTGCCAGATCAGGCATTGTTGCGACTTTAATGCTGATCTGCGACGTTGCTTTGTCCTCGGTTGCCTCCGTCAGAGGAATGCGGTAACGGCTGTTAATTGCTGGGAAAGCGCCGTGCTCAAATTTCTGGCGATGCTGACGGAGAAAGCGGGGCATTGCCTCCAAAACGACCAGCAAGGCGGCAGATTCTTCGTCGTAGAGAAACGAACGTAGCCCTTCAAGGGGATGCAGGTTACCAAAGATAGGTTCGATTTCGGCGATCGCCAACATTGATAAGTCGGTATCATCAGTGGCATCATCGTCCTGACCGCTCTCAAACGTCATAAAGAGGCAATC
>JBBSHC010000447.1:0-4127 GCA_038253425.1 Leptolyngbyales cyanobacterium
AAGGACGCAACATTGCCCGTCATGGGTATCGAGTCTTTGCTGGTGGTCAGCCTGTAGGCGAAGTAACTAGCGGCACCCAGTCACCGACATTAGGGCAGGCGATCGCGCTGGCGTATGTACCCATAGCCCTGACGAAACCAGGACAAGCGATCGAGGTTGAAATTCGCGGTAAACTTTATCCGGCTGTGGTGGTGAAAAAACCTTTTTATCGCCGCAGTTACTAGCAGTTACTAACACTTACCAGCAGAGCGCTATTCACTGTTGCTGTCACATTGCACGACCTGAGGAACCAACATGTCTTTTGACTATCCCGGCGACCTGAAATACCAGGACTCTCACGAATACGCACGGTTAGAAGGCGAAATTGCCACGATCGGCATTACTGCCTTTGCCGTTGATCAACTGGGCGACATTGTGTTTCTAGAGCTGCCCGAAGTGGGTGACGCGATCGTTAAAGGCGAAAAATTTGGCACCGTAGAATCGGTCAAAGCTGTGGAAGACTTAAACGCGCCCACGACAGGTACTGTGATTGATGTCAACTCGCCCCTCATTGATGCGCCCGAACAGTTAGCCGAGGATCCCTATGGTGAGGGTTGGCTCCTGAAGGTCAGAGTGAATAATCTGAATGAATTAGACGACGCCCTTTCGGCAGATGAGTATCGCCAACAGGTTGAGGGCGAATGGCCTTAGCTCCTGGAACTCTAGGAAGGCTAAACGGTTAGCTGTCTCTCGTTCTCGACATCCCTAAGTCTTTGCCAGATTCAGCAACGCCAATTTTTTGTTGCCTTAGGGTGGTTTTTGACACCTGATTAAGAACCCAGCAGAAACTCATTAATGGTGCTCCAGTCGTTTCGCTGCGACACTTTCTTCCGGGCGGCAATGTAGTCAGCCAAATACGTCGCATCTCTGGCAACCCCCGAAAATCTGCCCGATCCCCAGGTATAGAGCCACGGTAAGCCGAGAAAATATAAGCCTGATACACCTGTTACGCCGCGATCGTGCCCCGGATAACCCTTGCCATCAAACACGGGCACTTCAACCCAGCTAAAGTCGGAATGATAGCCAGTAGACCAAACCACGGCACCGATGTCGGCTTGTTTGTAGTCTAGCGCCAGCGGTTCTGCCTCTGGTTCCCAAACGGGCTTATAGGGTGGCTCTACGGGTGCTTCAATGTTGTTTTTAGCAATAAAGGCATCAATACTTTTCTTGATGTTCTCTGCTACGGCATCCGCTTGATCTAAATTCTGCTTCAAATTGTTGGCAAATGTGAGCTTGCCGCCGCTGATGGTCTGCAATCTGCCATGAAGTTGCATTCCTTCTAGAGCAAACTGCCGCAGGTCAATTTCACGCCCACCGCCGCGACCTGTAACGTAGTGGTTGGTGTTGGTTCTGGCTTTTTCCTTTTGGGGATGCTCGTCGATCGACAGATCGTAGTACCCCATTTGATCGAGCCAATCAACCACATCTTTATCGCGATAGCGTCGGGGCGATCGGGGCGCGCTGCCGACACACAAATGGACTTTCTTGCCTGCGAGGTGCAGATCTTCCGCAATCTGACAGCCTGATTGCCCCGTGCCCACAACCAGAACCGCTTTGTCTGGTAACGACTCTGGGTTGCGGTATGCGGATGAATGCAACTGCACAATGGCTTCAGGCAAACGCTCCGCGATCACTGGCAGTTTGGGATTGTGGTAGCCGCCCACCGCCACTACTACCTGATCGGCTGTGCAGTCACCGATCGTGGTGGATACTTCAAAGACACCTTGAGCGTCATTGCGGCGGACTTTCGATACAGCAACGCCTTCTTTTAGGGGTGGCTCAAACGATGCAGCATAGGACTCAATGTAGTTAACAATCTCATCCCGTTGCATAAACCCGTGTGGATCATTGCCAGGATAGTGGTACCCCGGAAGTCTGCACTGCCAATTGGGCGTTACCAGGCAAAAAGAATCCCACCGCTTTGCCTGCCATGAGTAACCAATCTTGTTTTTTTCAAACACGATATGGTCGAAGCCTCGCTCTTTTAAGCAGTAACTCATTGACAGCCCAGCTTGACCACCGCCGACAACCACAACAGAATAATGCGTTTTCATTGGCTCACTACTTGCTTAATGGCTCAGAATGTGTTGCAAGCGTAAGCGGTGGCAGAGGCAGGCTTTTGTATATCCCAATACGAAACTGTTAGGTCTAGCGATAAGACCAGGAGACGCGATCGCGCTTAACACGGCGATCGTACGCACCCATTCAAAAGCTGTCTAAATCGACAGGTCCGCGAGAAATTTAGCAGGAAGGATGTAGGGGGCGAGGGATGGGGTGGAAAGATGGGGGATGGTGTGTAGGCTTCGACGTGAGCGCTCAGCCGAACGGGGCTAGTCATGGCAGGTGAGAACGGCTCGCTCAACCCTCCAGGGTCTTGAAGACTTGACGGCTCAGGGTGAAGGCACGGGTTGCCATAAACAGCGATAGTGCCAACCAAAGGCAATGGTTGCTGTGCCAATACCAGGCAGCGATCGCGAGTGGTGTAAAGCCAAACAGTGCTGCCTGTAACGTCGATCGTCGCAGGATGCCGACCTCTGTGAGACCCAGAAAGTAACCGTCAAGCATGTAGGCGAATGAACCAAAGCCCAGAACAGGCAGCAGCCAGGGAACGTACTGCTGTAGATCGGTCAGAATCTCCGTGTGATTGGTCAAGAGCTGAAACAAGCGGTCTGGTTGCCAGAGGAACGCGATCGCAAACAGTAGCCCACTTAAAATGCTGATCGCTCCTGCTAACTGCACCAATTGCTTGAGTTGGTGAGGCGTACCTTGACCACGAAACAGACCTGCCAAACTCTCGGTGGCAAACGCCAGCCCATCAATGCAGTATGCTGCCAGCGTCACGACCTGCATGAGTAGAGCATTGGTTGTGAGTGCCACTGTGCCAAAGACAGCACTAATGCTGGTGAAAACGGCGAAGGTTGAGATCAGCGCAAAGGTGCGAACCAGAATGTTGCTGTTCAGCATGAAGACGGCTTTCAAAGCGGCTATGTCCCAAATTTTGGTGGCAACCGCACGTACCTGGTGCAATGGCACTTCCTGGCAGAGCAGCCCGATCGCTACGAATAGCATCAAGTATTGACTCGCCGCCGTTGCCCATCCAGCTCCCGCACTTGCCCATCCCCACCGCACAATAAACCAATAATCCAACAGCACATTTGCGCCACTGACCACTGCCGACAGCAGCAGCACCCGATCGCTCTGCGATCGACCCAGAAACCAGCCCACCACAACGAAGTTGATGAGTGTTGCCGGGGCACCCCAAATCAGCGCGTTGTAAAACGCCTCTCCTGCCGCTTTTACATCAGGCGGGGCGCTCAAGATGGCAAAGCCAATCACCCTCAACGGAGCGTGTAATGCCAGAATGACCAGTCCCAACATCAGTGCCAGAACGCCGTGCCGTAGACCGATCAGCAGCGCCTCTGTTTCATCACCTCGCCCGATCGCCTGCGCCGTCATGCCAGTGGTGCCCATGCGAAGAAAACCAAACGTCCAGTAAAGGTAGTTGAAGACGACCATTGCCAGCGAGACCCCTGCTAAATGGTGAATCTCGGTAAGGTGCCCTAAAAAAGCCACATCCAACAGCCCTGCCAACGGCACCATCAGGTTTGAGAGGATGTTGATGGCAGCCAGCTTGCAGAATTGACGAAAAAAGGTTGGCTTAGTTATGGTGAAGGGCTTATACACGATCGCTGGAGAGGCACCGATTGCAAAAAAAGGCTACGCAGAGATGGACTGAGACGCTAGACCGTTGAGCGGCGGCGCTAAAACAACTTCATAGTTTAGCGATCGTAAACGTTGTTTAAGGAAAACTGCCAGAAGTACCGTCTTGATTTGCCCACTGTACGGACACAACATGAAAATCAGGACGATGATGAGGATCGCTAAAGGTCACTGTTGTTTCAAAGCTAGCGTATTCGCCAGGGGCTAAAACACTTTGAGTTGTGCGGATATTTTGAGTGATTAACTCGCTACCACCTTGTATCTTGAGCGTCAGCAAGAGATTTCCTACAGGCTGCTGTGTTTGGTTTTGCACTTGCCCCGAAAGAATCCAGGAGCCAACACCGTTATCTTTTACTTCACGTTTAACC
>JBBSHC010000448.1:0-4126 GCA_038253425.1 Leptolyngbyales cyanobacterium
GTTGGCTTTCTCTCTGGGTAGAAAGTCACCGCGCTCTAGAATCAGAATTTTCTTGCCCGTCGGCGCAAGTTGATGTGCTAGAGTTCCACCACCTGCACCCGTGCCGATAATAATGATGTCGTAAGATTCAGCCATTAATCAACTCCTTACCGAAATAACGGTTCAGCTTGCTTCTCCAAGCATTTGAAAATACCATCGTTTAGCTGGCTGGAGCGGTGTTGTCCGGCTCCTTTTTGTGTCCTAAGTGGATTGCTAAAATGCCGCCCACGCAAATTAGCACAATTCCTACTGCAACCAATAAATCAGGCTTTTCACTAAAGAATAGCCAGCCGGTAATTGCGGAAAAACCGACAGAGGTATATTGGAAAACGCCAATTTGATGCGGTTCAGCGTAGGTGAACGCTTTGATCAACGAGAACTGAAAGCCGAGGAGGGAGATCGCCGCACCCCCCAGCAGGAGCCACGATCGTGAGCTGGGCAAATGCCACTGCCAGAGGGCAAGTGGAGCAGCCAAAAGACTACCAACGAGCAGGTAATACAGGATTTGTGTCAAGGCAGGCTCGCTCTGATTGAGACGGCGCACTGTTAAGAACTCGATCGCGCCTGTCAGAGCCGCACTAAGAGCAAGCAGATTTCCGGGTTCCCCGATCGTTGCAGCACTCGGTCTCACGACAACGATCAAGCCCGCAAAGCCAACTGCAATCGCGAACCACAGCCCGCGTGCGATGTTTTGATGCAGCACAACCCAAGCGATGAGTGGAATCAGGATCGGTGTCGTGTTTAACAAAACCGTTGCGTTCACCAGGTCGAGCAGCTTGACCGACGTGATGAACAGCAAAAAACTGGATGAGCCTGCAACTGCCCGCAGTAAATGAAAGGGCAATATCTCGGTTTTGAAGTCGCGCCTCCGCCGCCATAGAACGATCGGCAGGAGAATGAGCAAGGCAATGGAAAAGATATGGAATGCATATTGAGCGCCACTGATTTCCTCTCGAACAACTTTGGCAACTGCACTCTGCACTGTGTTTGCAAAGAATGCCAGAGTCATTAATCCTGCCCCCAACACGAGATTGGGTTCCTGCTTGAGAGACTGTTCTGAGCTAAGGTTGTTAGTCATTAGTTTTTGGAACCTACTAAAACAACTCCACAAATAATCAAGCCCAATCCAACGAGATGCTTCAGAGGAACGGCTTCCTTGAAAATAAAATGACCCATGACTACAGAGAAAATGTAAATGAGGGCAGAGGCAGGTCCTGCAACACTCAAATCAAGGCGAGTTAACGCTAGAAAATACGCGATCGCAGACAAAACAGAAAACAGAATCCCCGCAAGCAGTTCTGGAGTTTTGATGAAAAGCCAACCGTACTCTAAAAGATGGCTGAACTCAACTTTGCCTAACTTTGTCCCGGCAACCTTCAAAAAGAATTGCACGGCGACATTCAGTAGAATGGATACCAACAGTAAGCCAAACGCTTGCAGAGTCATGCCGAAGTCCTTCTAAAGAATCGTTGAGTACCGGATTACACCTAACCTCTGCCCTTATCTCAAAAAAGATTCGTTGAAGCCATTGTTTTTCCGTTTGATTCGGTAGTCGTCGTAAGCAACACAAATCCAGGCACCCAACAGCAGAAAGACGTTTTTGTCCCAACTGGGCGCATTGTTGGGAAACAACCCTTCCGGTACCAGACCAAAGGCTAGGATGAAGCTAGCAAGCATCAGCATCATGGCGATGCCAGCCCACCGCACCCAGCGATTCATCACAAACAACACGCCAACCAACAGCTCTGCTGGAGGAAGGAGGTAGGCGTAAGGCAGCGCGAGCAAGGGTGGCAAGGGTCCGATGCCCTCAAACCCAAAGCCCCACAAGGCTAGCTTAGAGGTCGTCGCCGTTTCATAGAGTCCGCCTTTGTCAAAGAAATGCATGGTGTTGGCGATCGCCGAAACGATAAAAAACAGACCTAGGAGAATGCGAGTCGTGGCAATGGCAGTTTTCACCATAGTTCGCTCTTTGGTCAAGCCAGTTTGCTCGCTCACATTTGTAGCCATCTCAGAACTCCTAAGCGAGCGTTTTTGCAGCGTACTCGTACTGCTGTAGCGGTGAAAGATTTGATCTGTTAACCAGTCAGTCGTTGCTTTGAAATTGTGTACTGGCGTTGGCAGCAGTTCCAGGTATGTCCCCTGACGAATGAGATGCCCCAGTCTTCCAGTGATTTCAAACCGATCAAACAGGTTAGCGGCACTCTCACCTAACCCCAATTTCAGCAGTGTGCCGCGCAGGTGTACGGTTCCTGCTTTGAGGGGTTTACGCTCTGCGATCGCTTTAAGATTGTGGGCGATCATGGCTCCCTGCTGATAGGCAACCTGAGCCGTCGCGGGTAAGGGATCTTCCCCTAGGACGGCACAATCGCCCCCGGCAAAAACGTCTGGAAAGTCAGGGATCTGCAAGGTGGGCATGACCCAGAGGCGATTGGCGCGATCGCGGTTTGCTTCGGAAATTGGCAAAACCTGGATCAGAGGATGAATCTTATTTCCAGCCGTCCAAATCACGGTTGCGGCTGGCAGTACCTCAACGTGATCCTGCTGCTTGTACTCAACCTGACCGGGATAAACAGCACCAACCGCCACTCCAAGTAGCATCTCTACAGGCACCGCACGATTTTGCAGCGCCTTTTCAGCCGTGCTGCGTAAATGACTATTCACATCACTCTTCAGGATTTCCTGACCCCGATTGAGCACAACCACCCGAATCTCTTGGAAACTGCCTCCCAGCTTGTCATACCACTGAGGCAGCAGGTCTGCTAACGTCGCTGCCATTTCAATCCCGGCTGGACCAGCACCAATCACGGCGACAGTGAGCAAGGCGCGACGCTGCTGTAGATCTTTGGTTTGACTGGCACGTTGCAGACAGGTACGCAGATGTTGACCTAGTGTCATGACATCTGCGCCAGTGCGGAAAGGCATGGAGTTTTCCCTGGCTCCCTCAATACCGAAGTAGCTGATGTCACTCCCTAGAGCCAGTACCAGGTTACTGTAGGTGTAATGTAACCCAGAAGTCAGTTCAATTTGCCGTTGCTGTAAGCTGATGGTCTGAACGGTATCCTGAATGAAGGTGACACCACTACAATCCAGAAGTTGCTCATAGCGTGGGCAGACTTGATCAATAGTCATCTCACCGCTGAGAAGTTCGTAAAGCAGGGGCTTAAAAACGAAGCGATCACGTTGCTCAATGAGAATTACGGGTCGTGGATAACTTTGATGGCAAAGGTTTAGAGCGGTGAGCAACCCAGTAAAGCCACCACCCAAGATTACGGCTGGCTCGGTTAACTGATTCAATCTTGTGGCTCCGCTAACGACAGTTGAAGCGATTAGCTAGTCTGGTGAGCAATCTTTTCGTAAGTCAGTCAAGCTTTTTGCCTACTTACAGGTACGGTCGATCACGTTAACTCGGTTAACTGACAGAGTTGACCGAGTTAACGTTGCAAGTTATCAACGTCAATTTCTAGTAACGATCGCCGTTGCCAACGCGATCGCCATTTACCGCTCGTAACGCTTCTCCTAATGACCACAACGCCCCGCCCAGCAGCAAAATGTCTTTACTCAAAAATTGTCCTGGTAGCGCCGAGAGGACTGGAAAGGTGGGATCGAAAATTTTGGGTGTGGTGAGCATAAAACTCAATGTGATCAGAAACGTGATCACTGCCATGGCGCTGCCGATCGCAGAGACCAGTGCCGACCAGGGACGAGTCGCGATCAAGATCGCCGTCGTCACTTCAATCACACCGACCAGATTCGACACGCCTTGCAGACCCAAACTTGGCAGCATCCAGCTAAAAAATGGGCTGTTCTCCACAAAAGGCTGAATGCCCATTGCTTCGGTGGCAGTAAACTTTAGCAACCCAATCCAAAACAAAATCAGTACGATGCCATACCGCATCAGAAAGAGTCCTGCCTGTTCAAATTTGCCAGCATTCTGACTGAGTACAGGGGGGAGGACTGGACGGTTTCTGGTTGTAGTCATGATGAAATCTCCTTTTAGTTTTTGAGTGTTATTTCAGGCGTTGCTGCTTTGAGGGATGAATTTGAAAGGGGCGGGTGGCGTACCGCCCCTACAGGAGGTGAGCATTTA
>JBBSHC010000449.1:0-4099 GCA_038253425.1 Leptolyngbyales cyanobacterium
AACACGGTATTTTGTTGCTGGCGTCCCCACATAAGATGAATGGAGATGTTGCACTGCGGAAAGAGCGCATAGACCATAAAGCGGTTGCCAGCATAAATCACCTCTTCTTGTCTCAGGTCAAGCACTACTAAGTTGTGATGGACGGTAGCACATTCTTGAATTTGCGCCTTAAAGCGAGACTCTTGCTCAAAATATAAATCAACGCGTTCTTTAACATCAGGTAAGGTAAGAATCTCGTCGATCGACTGGTTTTTGCAGCAATCAATGAGCTGCATCATTAAGTTGTAGTTAGAGACGCGGAAGTCTTTGAAGCGCCCCAGCCCGGTTCTCGCATCCATCAAAAAGTTCAGCAAGGTCCAGCCGTGAGGATTAAGAATTTCTTCCATGGAAAACTGGGCAGAATCAGCTTGATCAACGGCTGTCATCATTGACAACGAAATATTAGCAAAGCGTGTCTGACCACCAAAGTGCTCATAAACAACACGAGCAGCCGAGGGCGCATCGGGATTGATAATATAGTTCTCTTTCTGATCTGGCTTTCGCAGCGTCTCACTAGAGTGATGGTCGAAGGCTAAATGAGCGCCATCCACGTAAGGCAAGTTGGTTGTAATGTCATTGCTTGTAATCTCAATCTTGCCATCCTGCATATCTTTTGGATGGACAAATTGAATGTCATCAATCAAATCCAGTTCTTTTAAGAGAACGGCACAAACCAGTCCATCAAAATCACTTCTAGTAACTAACCGATATTTTGTACTTGCTCCTAGCACAGGCTGTTCTCCTTCAACACGGATGTAATCTAGGTTGCCCAGAATGCATCCCGTTGGCACATTTATCAAACAAACTTAAAGCCCATCCGAACAACTAGAAAAGACTTGGGGTGTGTAAAACCCGTCCAAATTAATTCCAGTCAAGCGTATTAGAACGGTACAAAACAAGCGGAATCAAACCCATCGGAAGGATAGACCGCTTAACTGTCGTGCTGATGCAAGCCATTGATGGCAACAATCACAACAGTGATATTATCTCGTCCGCCATGGTCTTTAGCGGCATCAATCAGGGCAGCGGCAGCGCGTTCACAGACACGGATTGACTTTAGGTGGGAGGCGATTAACTGGTCAGAGAGTTCTTCAGTCAACCCGTCGCTGCAAAGGAGCAGGCGATCGCTGGGTTGTAGTTGCAACGGTTGAACATCGATTGTGTGCAAGTCTTCGCGTCCCAGGCATTGCGCCAGTACATGCCGCCAGGGATGACTTCTTGCCTGATCGGGCGTGATCTCCCCTACTTTCATCGCTCGTGCGACCCAGGTATGGTCTTCGGTGATCTGCTCTAGTTTCGCGCCCCGCAGTCGGTAGAGGCGTGAGTCGCCCACATGAGCACACCAGGACTGTTCGTCTCGAAAGATTACGGCAACAGCAGTCGTACCCATATCTGACCGCTCTGGATGGCTGCGTTGATCCTTGAGAATGGCTTGGTTTGCGCTGAGTAATGCGCCTTCGAGCAGCGATCGCGAACTCTCAGTTGACTGCCAATGCTCTAATAGATAAGTCTGAATGGCTTGTGTAGCAATACGGCTGGCTTCCTGCCCACCCGCATGTCCGCCCATGCCGTCAGCAACGATAAAAAAGCGCCCATCCGCATCAATATAATAAGCGTCTTGATTGACAGAACGCAGAAGCCCTACATCCGTTAAACCTGTGAAAAGGCATTTCATAGATGGACTGTGCTTTTGTCAGCGACCCTTGTAGGTTAAGAATGGCAAGATGAAAAAAATCATGACGGCAACCGCTCAGAGCGATCGAGACGCATGAGTAACCGGAGCAGCGCGATGGCAGCAAGAATAGCCGCGATCGCAGGGAGCAATGCCCATAAGCCATGCCCCGTAGAAAGCAAAATGGTCGCTGAAAGGGTAAACGCACACACTAGAAGCGTGTAGTTGGTTCCCATATTAACGCCACTCAAGCGGCGAAGAATACGATCGGTCTCAATCGATCGCACTCGCACCCGCACATCGCCCCGTTCTAGCTTATCTAGCGTATCTTCAATGCGGCGTGGCAACCCCAGTGCCGTACTGCTCACTTGAGCCGCCTGCCGACCAAACTCGCTTAAAATGCTGTTTGCATCTGAAGAAGGATTTCCGTTTGCCATAATTTGCATTGCAAAAGGTCTTGCAACCTCCATAAAGTTAAAGTCTGGGTCTAGCCCCTTACCCACGCCTTCCAGGGTTGAAAACGCCCGCATGACAAAGGTAAAGGTGGCTGGAAACCGAAAAGGCTGACCATAGGCGATTTCGTAAAGGTCATCACTGATGGCACTCACGGACTGATTCTCAAAGGGCTTGTCCATGAAATTATCCAGCATAAACTGGACAGACCGCCGTACAGGTCCCATATCGTCCGTTTCGGCTAACGCACCAAGCTCAACAAGAGAGGCAACCACGCGATCGCCATCCTTTTGAGCCACGCCAAAAAAGACCTCCAACAGCTTTTCGCGGGTGAGGATTGAAACCTGACCCATCATGCCAAAGTCGTAAAAAATGAGTGAGCCATCGGAACTCACAGCAATATTGCCAGGGTGGGGATCAGCATGGAAAAAGCCGTCATTCAACAACTGATGGAGATACGCTTTTGCACCCATCTCCGCCAACGCTTTGCGATCGAGTCCGGCTGCTTCCAACGCTTCGTAGTGGCTAATTTTAATCCCTGGCAGATATTCCAGCGTTAGCACTCTAGGCGACGCATAACGCCAGTAAACACGAGGCACATAGACCCATTGCTCCTGACGAAAATTGCGACGAAAGGTATCAGCATTGCGTCCTTCGTTGAGATAATCGACTTCCTCATACAGAATCTTGCAGCACTCATCATAAATGCCCAACCAATCTCGACCCTTGCCCCATTCAGGATGGTTTTGGAAGTAGCGCGTAATGCCTTTGAGAATCGCCAGATCGATTTTGAACAGCTTGAGCAAGCCAGGACGCTGCACCTTCACAACCACTTCTTCACCCGAATGAAGCTGTGCCCGATGTACCTGACCTAAACTAGCTGCCGCCAATGGAATTGGGTCAAAGCTGCGATAGAGTTGCTGGATCGGCTTACCAAAGTCCTGCTCAATAATCGCTTTCGCCTTCTCATAGCTGAAAGCAGGCACTTTATCCTGAAGCTTGGACAACTCTTCGACGTATTCGGTAGGGAACAGGTCGGCACGGGTGGAAAACAATTGCCCAATCTTGATGAATGTGGGTCCCAGTTCTAGTAACGTGTCACGAATCCAGACGGCTTGAGACCGACGACGGAGCTGACGTTTTTCGTCAGTCATGCCGCCAGTATAGCTCCAGGGCTTTTTGTACAGCCATTGCGAAAACAGCAGCGACCAAACGAAAGACTGAATATCAAACGTACGCCGCAAGCGAGAATAGCGATCGCGATTCCAGCGATAGGAATGATCACCGTAAGCTTTTGCCTTAGAACGCCGCTCGAAGGGTAAAGTGGGAATGCCTTGAGGCAAACGCCTCGCTTTTCGAGAAGATTGCTCGTAACTCTTTGAAACATCCTCCTCAACCAGCACGGAGGGCGAAGAAGACTCTTCAGTCAGGTCTGCGTTTGCAACAGATGGTGGGTCTTCAAGCGATACAAGGTGTTCACTGATTGGACTCGGCATCGTTGGCTTGATAACGCCATCGTTGTGATTGAGGGAATGGTTGGAGTCTTGATGGCTAGCAAGAGCGCCCGGATCCTGTGGGTGCAAGTCAGCACCAGTAAGAGGCTCCGCAGATGGCTTTGAACGGTCGGAGTCACGGGAGAAAACAGACACTCGAATTCCTAAAGCTTTATTTTTAATGTAACTGAGTGTAACTGATTGAGTAAAACGATGTTTGTAGCACGAGATTAAACAAGTTTAGAAAGTTTAGGTTAGGCTATTGCTGCGGTAGCGCTTTAGCTCCGATCGCAGTTGAGCAATTTCAGCGCGTAGTCCGTCGATCGTTGCTTGCAAATCAGTGGGTTGTGAATCGATGGGCACGATGGCGGTAGTCGTCCGGCTCCGCATCGCCGCTTCTTCTTCTCGTTGGGCACGTTCAAGCACCTCGTCTGTAAACTGA
>JBBSHC010000450.1:0-4094 GCA_038253425.1 Leptolyngbyales cyanobacterium
ACCGTTGATTGGAAACCATGCGGGCTTGGTTGGAGAGTCAGAAACGAGATTTGCCAGCCGGATTGTTGTAGTGTCCAAGCAATAAGACTGCCGTTGCGAGCAATGCTGGGGTAGATGACCTGTGGCAGGTAGGTGACAGCGATCGCGTCAAAGTCGGCACCAGACTGATCAAGTTCATGACGAAGCTCTTGCCAACTAGCGACTGCTAACTGCTGTGTATCGCTGCCAACCAGGACAGCACCCAATAAATCAGTTAGTTTGGCGCAGATTTCTTCTAAACGGGCGCAATCGCCCCGCAACAGCATTGCTTCTGCTGGCAATAACCGCCCATGACCCTCTGGCATCCAGAGTTCAAAGCACGTGTAAGCGTCAATCGGAACTGTCATCAACTTGAGGTTTGATGGCAAACCCAGTGGATTGGGAGCAACTGCAAGTTCGACTGGAATCAAAGAATCAAGCATGAACGTCTGTGCCCTTCTAACGTCTTAAACTGAATGAATGCACCTACGCAAACCGACATCGGTTGTAGTTGGAAGTGGCTTAAGCCCTCTGTTGAGGCTGTATGCCCATAAGAGTGTGCCCACAAACTACTGAAAAGCAGTCGAGATTGATGTCGTTCTCAAGATGGCTTCGATCGCAGCCTTTTGCGTACAGGAACGGTGAACATACGGTAAAGCAGGGATGAATTTTCACAGGCTGCTCAACTCTACGGGCGATCGGTCAACGCTTCAGGAGCGTCTAAGATGTTTAAAGGGTGATCCAGATTACAGTTTTAACGTTGCTGACCATGACAAATCAGGCTGTTGCAGACGCTACTGCAATTGATCAGAAGCTTTCTAAACGCCACATTGACCTCGATCCGGGTGGGTATATCATTATTTACCTCGATCGATCGCAAGGGCTAATTTGCGCCAAGCATTTTACAAACGTGATTGACGATCGCGGTCTCGCTTGTGATCCCGACACAGGTATGCCCATTCCGACGCGCGGCAAAAGTGAACGGCTACCTGCCCATATCTACACAGGCAGAACCGCAAAAGAAATTTGTGTACAGCTTTTTGAGGAAACGAAACCCTGCCCCATCACCATGCTTGACCATGCCTCTTATCTGGGGCGCGAGTTTCAACGGGCAGAAGCAGCGCTACTGCATGGGCAGGAGTATGTGCAGGATTGAGAGAACGCTTGGTTGTTGGTGGTTAGCGATTAGACATAATTTTAGCCAACCACTAACAAATTCAAACCAGTCCTAATGACTACCCCTCCCGCGATTGTAAGAACAGGTAAAAGTAGTACGTCGCCATTGGTACGACTGTGGCAACAATAAGAAAGCCAATGACCCAAACTGTAGCGTTGCTTTCTTTGGTTTGTTCTGGGGTTGCAAAGGTGCCTTCCACCTGAACATCATCTTTCAATGCAGGCGGACCCGGATCAGGCTTGCCAGCTAAAACGGCAGCAAGGCGATCGCTTGCACCCAGTAACGCTTGATTGTATTTATTCCCTTCTTTCAGCGGAATCAACACGCTCTCCTGCGCCACACTTTGAGCCACGTCAGCCGATAGTATTGCCTTGACTGCCTCGCCTGTTCGCAGCGCCACGTTATTAGTGAGATTGTCGAGCACTAGCAGCGTTTGGTTGGCGCTTGCTTCGGGTGTGGAAAACCACTGGTCAAACAGCTTACTGGTAAAGCTCTCGATCGTTTCACCGTAATCTAACCGATGCAGGGTGACGATGTGAACGTCGTTCCCCGTCTGCTTTGCCAACGCTCCTAAGGTGGTAGCAATTTTACCCTCATTAGAGCGACTGAGCACTTCAGCCTGGTCAATCACCCAGGTGCCTGCTTTTGGTTTCGGAACTTCGCTGACACTCGTAGCGTGAGCAGGGGTGGCAAAAAGCTGTGTTGCCAGAACGATCGCTACCACTGACAGCAGCAAGCGCCGAACGGTAAGTAGCCAATCGCGGCGTTGGTTGAAAAGGCGGTTCATAGTACCCGTTCTAAAAAACGTATTTCTCCAAAATACTATGCTTAGAGCGAAGATTGACAGGGGTAGAGAGGAGGGTAAGGAAAAGGTTTGAGTGCTCCTTTGCTCCCTCCGCCTCCCCTGCCTCCATACGCTCTACCTTTCTTCTCTATCTTTGCTAATGATGATTCAAGTAATAATCCCGTGTGCCTTTGGCGCTGATGGCTTCGCCAAGACGGTTGAGAGCGTGGACGTAAGCAGCCGTTCGCAGGTCAATAGACAGGTCGCGGGCGAGCAACCAGATGAGTTCAGATTCCTGCACGATGCGGAGTTTAAGCCGTTGGTTAATTTCTTCGAGTGTCCAGTATAAGCCGCTGCGGTTTTGCACCCACTCAAAGTAGCTGACGGTGACGCCACCCGCGTTGACCAGAATATCAGGGAAGACGTAGATGCCTTTATCGGTCAAGATGCGATCGGCGGCAGAGGTAATCGGTCCATTGGCAACCTCATAGATCAGCTTGGCACGTACGTTTCCGGCATTAGCAGCCGTAATTTGATTTTCTAACGCGGCAGGAATCAGGATATCTACGTCTAGGGCTAACAGTTCGTCATTGGTCAGCACGTCGTCAGCAGCGGTGTGGCAGACAGTGCCTTCACAGTAGACGGCTTTGATACCCCGGCTGGAGTCTTTAAACTGGCGAAGGCGGGGAATATCGAGTCCGTTTTTGGCGTAGATGCCGCCCTGAGAATCGCTGACTGCGACTACTTTGTAGCCAGCCCGAAAGAGTAGCTCTGCCAGGATGGCTCCGGCGTTACCAAACCCTTGAACGGCAACGGTGGTGGTGTCAGGGGAGCGCTCAAATTTGGGCAAGGTGGATTCGATGACAAAGAATGTGCCCATTGCTGTGGCTGTGTCGCGCCCCAGACTGCCGCCCATGCTGACAGGTTTACCTGTGACGACCGCTGGGCAAATTTGGCGTTTGATGATGCTGTATTGATCCATCATCCAGCCCATGATCATGGCGTTGGTGTAAACGTCGGGTGCCAGGATGTCAACGTCGGGTCCGATAAAGTCGGCGATCGCGTCGATATAGCCCCGACTGAGCCGCTCTAGCTCCATGCGAGACAGTTCTTTGGGGTTGACGGTGATGCCGCCTTTTGCGCCACCAAAGGGCAAGTTTAGCGCTGCACACTTAAAGGTCATCCAAAACGCCAGCGACTGCACTTCATCAAGCGACACGCCGGGATGGTAACGTACGCCGCCTTTGCCGGGTCCTCTGGTGTCGTCGTAGCGCACTCGATAGCCCTGGAAAACTTTGAGTGAGCCGTCATCCATACGGACAGGAATTGAGACGGTTAAACTTGTTTGTGGAAACTTTAAAGTCTCAACGGCATCATCCGAAATGGACGTATATTTCAGTGCTTGCTCTAAGCGTTGACTGGCATCGGCTAATAGTGAATCAGACATCATAACCACTCTTCCTCTCAGTAACGGTACGCATGAAGCGATCGGGAACACAAATTGGCGCTGTAGAGATACGGAATCTTTACTTCAAGATCCTGCCAAGTGGTTCCTCAAAACTGATCGATTCCTTGTTCATAGCTATTGTTCCCAAACGCTAGAAAACCTTCTACATGCTGATCCCCCTTCAGACAAAAAGAAATATGTCGGTTCTTTTAAAAACAATGGTGTTCTACTTTAAAGCATAAAGAGTTGCCCACATCAAGCCTTAATGCTTAAGACAAAACGTTGCCTTTATAACCAGCCCTTTAGACGATAAATCACCAGACCCAGATATTCCTTTAAGGCTCTTGTGGTTTGTTGTAAGCGTTCGGCGTCGGGCAGTAAGTTGAGCGCGATCGCGGCGTTGCTGTTTTGCATTTCTTGCCAGTCGCGCTCGGTTGTCTTGAAATCAGTGGGTGCGGCGATCGTTTCGATCCCTAAGCGCTTAAAAATCAGCAGCGATCGTGGCATGTGCATTGCCGACGTGACCAGCAGAATGCGCTGCATATCGTGTTGCTGCATAAGCTGCTTCACGTTAACCGCGTTTTCGTGGGTGTTAAGAGAGGTTGGGTCTTGCAAGACCGCAGAGTTTGGTACGCCCATTGTTTCGATCAACTGTGCCATATCGCTTG
>JBBSHC010000451.1:0-4093 GCA_038253425.1 Leptolyngbyales cyanobacterium
AACGCTGCTTCTGGCTTCGATCGATTGGTGCTAAACAACCACCAGAACAATCCTCCCAAAAGCGGCATGCCTAACCACCATGCCCATAGAGGAACGGTCTTATCCACAGGTATCTCACCCGGATTGCCGCTACTGGTTGCAGGTGAGGCTGTGGTTTCGGGTGCAGGGGTAGGTACTGCGGTGTTTGTTGGAGGGGTAGCTGTCGCTTGCGGGTTTGGTGATGCAGTTTCCAGACCGATCGCCGCCGTTTTTGCCACTTCTTTGCGTGCTGCTTCAATTGTCGATCGGCTGACGGGGGCAGTGGCATAGCCCAGAAAGGCTTGCGCGACCGGATTGGGCTGTGGTCCTTTGTAGACGTAGATTAGCGGCTGCGAGAAGGGATACTTGGGGCTACTCGGCAGCGTTTTATGCACTGGAACGATGCGGATATCAATATGACCCGCTAGCTGATCGGCGATCGCGTACCCAATGCCATCTTTGCCAAGTGCCTGAATCAGTTGACTGGTGCTATCTTGCGCGAGTTGCTCTGTGGTGCTTTCTGTCTTTCCCTCTGTGGCAACGGGCGCTTTTTTAAACACGGGATAGTTACGCAGTGCCTGACGCGTATCGCTACTATTGGGGCGATCGATGAAGCGGATTGGTTTGGCAACGCCGCCTACTTGAGACCAGTTTTTAATTTCACCCCGTGCAATTTTAGCGAACTGCTCAAAGGTCAGACCGCCCTTAAACGGATTCTCGGCACCAATCACGATCGCAATCTTGTGGCGGCTCACAGGCACTGCAACCAATCGCTGGGCTTTTTCCTGGTCGGTAAGCGGACGCCCGATCGCGGCTAAATCTGCATTGCCATCGATCAAATCTTTCAGCGCAGCTCCTGTTCCTTGGGTGTTGAGATTGACTTTTGTTCCCGCAAACTTCTGCTCAAAGCGCTTTTTGAGTGCCTGGTTAATGGTTGCCATACTGCTAGAACCGCCAATCTGAATCACGGTGCCAACCGGAACGCTAGTCGGTAGGGGAAACAATGCCGCTGTCTCTGGTTTTTCTGCTTTCTCTGACCGCCCTGCTTTCTCTGACTGCCCTGACGACTGTGCCAGCAAGGAGGCGGTCAGCGGACTGGAGAGGTGAGCCAGTGCAAACAGTACGACCAGAGAGGCTATTGAAGTCCCTTTTGGATGCAACTTCGTCATACGAATAGAGCTGATTGGGTGTTGATTTTACAAGCAGTCTTGCAACAGCGTAGTGTTAGTCTCGATCGCGCCGTGACCATATTGCTGATGTCATGCTTCTAGATTATTCTGAAAACTCAACCTTCTCGCCCCGTTGACTCTATTGATCGATACTATTCTTGTAGCTCAAGGTGCGGAATACCAGACCGTTTGCCGGGGAGTTGGGCGTCTGCCAGGTTTGACGGTGTTGCCAATGCCAGTGGGACCAGTGCCGTTGCGTCGCTATCTTAACGGGTTGCAGCAGTCGGGGCAATTCGTTGCGGGGCAGCGAGTGGTGGTGATGGGTTTGTGTGGTGGTCTCATGCCCCAAGCGGCGATCGCGGACGTTGTGCTGTACAAAGAATGTCTTAATCTGGAGACCGCTGCTGTTTTGCCCTGTGATACTGCTTTTACCCAACACTTGCACACAAAAGTGACGGATGCGGCTTTAGTGCAGGCAGCCACGAGCGATCGCCTCATCTGGTCTGCCCAAGAGAAACACCAGCTTGCTCAGCGTTATGGTGCTGCTGTCGTTGATATGGAAGGGTTTACAGCTCTCGACGTTTTGCACAAAGCGGGCGTGACGATCGCCATGCTGCGTGTAGTCAGCGATAACGCTCAGCACGATCTACCCAATCTTACGCCTGCCATTAGTGCTGATGGTGCGCTGCAACCGTTGCCTTTAGCGTGGGGCATGATCAAACAGCCGATCGCGGCGACTCGGTTGATTAGCGGTTCCTTGCGGGGCTTGAAGAGGCTGCAAGCCGTCACCCAGCGGTTATGCCATGGGCTTTGATAGCAAAATGCGACCACCTCAAGATGCGACTAAATGATCGGCTGCATCTAGCTCCCAAAAAGGGTTCCAGGCAACCTCCCACAAGTGCCCATCCGGGTCAGCAAAATACCCGCTATAGCCGCCCCAAAAGACATCTTGCGCTGGTTTGACAATCCGTGCTCCTAACGGCTCAACGAGGTGTAGTACAGCATCTACTTCCTCCCGACTTCTGGTGTTATGCGCCAGAGTGATGCCAGTGAAGCCTGTTCCCGCTGGATCAACCGTGGCATCCTCGGCTAGTTTCTCTCTAGAATAGAGCGCCAATACCAGCCCGCCCAGATGAAAAAAGGCGATATCATCCTGACTGTGGCTAGATACCGTCCAACCCAAACCATCACGGTAAAACTGAAGCGATCGTTGCAAGTCTTCTACACCCAACGTAACTATATTGAGCTTCTGGCGCATATTTTCCCCTCAGGAATTAATACAAATATACTATAAAAATCTTTTAAGTAGAACTTACGCGCAAGGTGTTTAGATCTCCGACTTCTAGTTAAAACGCAGCCAAAAAGCCCACCCCATCGTAGAAGCCTGGGAGCTTTGCGTAGAATGTATGCGATCGTTCTGTTATGGCATCATCTGCCCACGATCGTCCACAAACCTGCACACATCTGGCAAAACATCAACTTGATGGACGCCGCCGCCGCCGCTCCCTCTGCCTCCCCTTCCGCCTCTGCCCCCCCTGATCCGCCGCCTCCCCTTCTCTCTTCCGAAAGGTCACAGGATAGGCGCTAAACTTTGGACAGTCCTTTACTCTTATTCATTGGCTAGATAGTTTGATGGGTCTCTTCGGGCATGACTATCCTACGCCTACCCTGCACCATGAACACAGCGACAAACATTCCCTTGCTGATTGGCATCAACATCATTTTGATCGCCATTAATGCTTTTTTTGCAGCAGCAGAAATCGCGCTCGTCTCTGCGAGTGAAGTCCGGTTGCAAATGCTAGTTGATCAGGGCAATCGTCGCGCCCGTATGGTGTTAGCTACAACTGAAGACAGCACCCGCTTTTTGGCAACGATTCAGCTTGTGATTACGCTGACAGGCTTTCTGAATGGTGCGTTTGCGGCTGAAAACCTGGCAACGCCTCTGGCGGGTGTGTTAAGCCCTCTGATGAATCCAGCCTTGGCGCAAAAGGTTGCCCTGGTAGGCGTGACAGTGGCGATCGCGCTGGTTAGCCTCATCTTTGGCGAACTGGTACCCAAAAAGCTAGCAATTCGTCATGCTGAGGAGTTTGCGCTCATCTGTATCCGTCCACTGCGCCTGTTCCAAAAACTGACTGCTCCAGTGGTCAAACTGGTGAGCGTCTCTACGAATTTAATTTTGGAGTTAACGGGTAATCCTGCTACAGAGGAAGATGAATCCGTTAGTACCGAAGAAATTAAAGCAATGGTCGATGCGGGACGGGCAGGCGGTTCCGTCGGTGAGCAAGAGAGACGCATTATTCGGGGTGCGGTTGAGCTTAGCAACATCACGGCACGGGCAATTATGGTGCCTAGAGTGCAGATTCAATACCTCAAAATCACGACATCTTTAGAGGAAGCGTGTCAGATTGTGTCTGAGAATGCACACACTCGTTTACCCGTCTGTGACGATGATTTGGATAATATTGTGGGCATTCTGCACGTGAAGGATCTCATTCGACCGCTGCCGACCATGCTGGAACAACCACCCGGCATTCACGAACTATTACGTCCCGTGCATTACATTCCCGAAACCAAGTTGGCAACAGATTTGCTGGCAGAGATGAAGAAAAACCGCCTACATCTCGTTGTGGTGCGTGATGAATTTGGTGGTACGGCAGGGCTAATCACCTTAGAAGACGTGCTCGAAGAAATTGTGGGTGAAATTCGCGATGAATATGATGCGGATGAGGAGCGTGAATTTCGGCAAATTAGCGATCACGAAGGCATTTTCAAGATCCGTGCCAGTATTGCAACGGTCAATAATGAACTGGATGTGGAACTGCCTCGTGATGAGGCTGCAACCCTGGCAGGGCTGTTTCTAGAAGAGTTACAGCGTCCGCCGGAAGCAGGCGATACGTTGCAAATTG
>JBBSHC010000452.1:0-4084 GCA_038253425.1 Leptolyngbyales cyanobacterium
AGCCACCCAGTACCGGAGTTTCTTTCTTGAGTTCCCGCGCCTGCGTCTCCAGGTTGTAATCAAAGACCGATCGCGGCGTCACCATGGATGTGTAGTTAAACCGCAGCGTCTCGGTATAGAACTCTGGGTTACTGCCTTCATCAACGCTGTACGCTGGGTCAGGGAACTGGATGTAATGCTCTTCACCGCTGGCAAGCTGACGCACCCGAATTTGGGGCAAACCCGCTTCCCATTCGTAGATCACCAGATGCTTTGCAAACGCGCTCACGCCTTCCAGTAGCACCTGTTCGCGGTGGGGAATGACCAATTGCCAGTTTTCCTTCGTGGGCGCAGTAACAGGCGTCTGCATAAGCTTGAAATTCAACGCGCCATCATTCGTCACGATGTAGAACGAATCACTGTGATGCTCAACCTGATACTCCACACCGGACAATCGCGGCTGAATGACCTGAAACATACCCTCTGGCTGATTTGCATTCAGATAGTGCACTTCAGAGGTGATTTTGCTTTGCAGTTCTAGCAAAATATAGGCGTCACTGCGCGTCTTGTCCACGCTGAGGTAGTAAAACTCATCCGTTTCGTGGTACACCAGCGTATCCTCTGCGATCGCGGTACCCAGACGATGCCGCAGCAGCTTAAAGGGACGATTTGCCTCATCCATCTGGGTGTAGAACACCGTTTGATTGTCATTGCCCCAGGCAAACCCGTAGCCAATTTCAGGAATCTTCTCCGGGTTGAGTTGCCCGGTCGTCAGATCCAAAAAGAACAGGGTGTAGCGTTCAGAGCCTGTGGTATCGACGGAATACGCCAAAATTTGATGATTGGGACTCACATCAAACAGCCCCAACGCAAAAAATTCATGTCCTGCTGCCAAAGCGTTTTGATCCAGCAGCACGGTTTCTGGTGCCTCAAGGCTGCCCAATTTACGGCAGTAGATAGGATAGGCTTTGCCCGTCTCAGTCCGCGAATAGTAGTAATAATCGCCCTTGCGATACGGCACCGAAAGGTCAGTTTCTTGAATCCGCGCCAGCATCTCGTCATACAACGCCGTTTGCAGCGTCTCTGTATGCGCCATCATCGCTTTGGTGTAATCATTCTCAGCGTTGAGATACGCGATCACGTTTGGATCTTCGCGGTGACGGAGCCAGAAGTAGTCATCCAAGCGATCGTCTCCATACATTGACAAGCGGTGCGGCTGTTTAGCAGCGATCGGCGGTAAGGCAGGTGGAGACAGAAGGGGAGGTTGATTCATTGTGAAAGCTAATTAAGTAACCGAAAAAGATAAATAAGTTAAATAGGAATTTTTACTCATTTAGAACGCTTAGAGCGACAAATCGCGATGCATCTGGGGTGAAAGTATCTTAAGATTATCGTAAGAATTAAGCTGAATGATAAAAGCTGATCACCACTAACCAGGAGGACTGTCTATGGCGCTCGTACCACTGAGACTGCTGCTCGACCACGCGGCAGAAAATGGCTACGGCATCCCTGCCTACAACGTTAACAACATGGAGCAGATCCGGGCAATCATGAATGCTGCCCATGAAACGGATAGCCCTGTGATTCTGCAAGCGTCTCGCGGTGCCCGCTCCTATGCTGGCGAGAATTTCCTCCGTCACCTGATTCTGGCTGCGATCGAAACCTACCCCCACATCCCGATCGTCATGCACCAGGATCACGGCAATGCGCCTTCCACCTGCTACTCTGCCATGAAAAACGGCTTTAGCAGCGTCATGATGGACGGCTCACTCGAAGCAGACGCTAAAACCCCTGCCAGCTTTGAGTACAACGTTAACACCACCAGAGAAGTGGTTAAAGTAGCGCACGCGATCGGCGTCAGCGTTGAAGGTGAACTGGGTTGCCTCGGTTCACTCGAAACGGGTAAGGGCGAAGCAGAAGATGGTCACGGGTTTGAGGGCGCATTGTCCCACGACCAACTGCTGACCGACCCCGATGAAGCCGTTGACTTCGTAGAGCAAACTCAAGTTGACGCATTGGCAGTGGCGATCGGTACTAGCCACGGTGCCTACAAGTTCACCCGCAAACCCACAGGCGAAATCTTGGCAATCAGCCGCATCGAAGAAATTCACCGCCGTTTGCCCAACACTCACCTGGTCATGCACGGTTCATCCTCTGTGCCCGAAGACTTGATCGCCATCATCAACCAATACGGTGGTGCCATTCCTGAAACCTACGGTGTACCCGTTGAAGAAATTCAAAAGGGCATCAAGAGCGGTGTGCGGAAAGTCAACATTGACACTGACAATCGCTTGGCAATCACTGCTGCTGTGCGGGAAGCCCTAGCGAAAGACCCCAAGGAATTTGACCCCCGTCACTTCCTGAAGCCTTCGATCAAGTACATGCAAAAAGTTTGCGCCGATCGCTACCAGCAATTCGGTACTGCCGGAAATGCCAGCAAGATCAAGCAAATCGGCTTGGATGAGTATGCAGCTAAATACGCGAAGGGCGACCTCGCCGCCGTTACCAAAAAGGCTGTTGGTGTGTAATTACTCCTTCTAAATCTCGCTTGCTTAGACGCTTGCTAGAATGACCGGATAGCTTCACTGCTGTCCGGTCATTTTGCGTTAAGCGTTCCATTCCTAAACCCTGTCTCTTACAGCCAGCTTTAAACAAGCGTTGTTCAATGAAGCAATCAACCACTGAAAAAATTCGCTGGACGATCGCTGATGTCGATCTGCTCGCTGCCGATGAGTGGAAACGCTATGAACTGATCGATGGAGAGTTATTCCGCTTGTGTAAGAGGGCGCTTTATCCATCCTCAAGTAAGGCATTCTAAGGAGAGGGGCTTTCGGCAGAACGAACTTGATGTAGCTTGAACGAATGAACTGGATAGATTTAGCGTGGCTGGGGATGGGGTTAGTAGGGGGCGTGGTCGTCGGGGCGGGTTGGAGCAAGCGGTGGCGATCGCAGCCTTCGGTTCTGGCTGAAGCGATCGCGCAACCCAACCTCGATCGCACGGAGCAGGGCTTGCAAGAGCAGTTGCAGCAGTTACAGTTGGTTTATCAGATGGCAACAGAGATGAGCCACTTTAAAGGTGGCTTTCTCGCACGGATCTCTCATGAGCTGCGATCGCCGTTGAACGGCATGATTGGGATGCATCAGCTTATCCTGTCAGAGTTGTGCGACAGCCCCGAAGAAGAACGAGAATTTGTGGCTCAAGCGCATCAAGCAGCATTGAAGATGGTCGCTGTTTTAGACACTATTTTGGACGTAGCAAGATTGCAACATGGTACGAGCAGCCTGATCATACAGCCGCTTCAGTTAGCGACGGTGCTTCAGCATGTGCATGATCTGACGGCACTTCCGGCAAAAGACCGTAATCTTCGTTTCAAGGTCACGTTGCCCGATCCTGAACTTTATGTCCTGGCTGATCCCCGCCGCTTTCAACAGGTGTTGCTCTTTTTAGTAGATGCCGCGATCGCTCAGATGCATGAAGGTGCAATTCAGGTTGCGGTGCAGATAGTGGCTGCTAGTGAGTCTGCTCATATCTGGATCGATCGTGATTTACCGGACGAAGCGGCTATACACCCATTCATGGCGGCTCTCAGTGAACCCATTGCTTTACTCGATACGCCCCTAACTACCATGCCTTCCCTGAAGACAGCAACGCCTTCGCCAGGGTTAAATTTGCTGCTGGCTCAAATGCTCATGGAGCAAATGCACGGAACGCTAGAAACCATGCTGCTTCCCGCAGAAGAGACGCCTAACCATCAACCACAGGTACGAATGCAATGCTCGATCCCGCTGGTTGTACCTGACTAAAGAGACGGCATGACTAGGAAGATAGCAGCCGCGATCGTTACTTGATGCCCTGATGCACCGCTTCGGCAACGCGTTTGAGCCGACGTAACTGGGCTTGCATGTCGTTGCGTGTCCAGGTGGCAGCAAACTGGTTAAACCCAAAGCGAATCAGGGGATTGGGGATGTCAAACTCAAAACGGTTGAGCAGTCGGGTGCCTTCCAGTTCGGGGTTACATTCCCAGCGATCACGCCCCTTAAAGAAGCCGTTGAATGCCCACACAATTAAACCCGGCTCGCGTTCAATCACCACGCTGTTGAGGGC
>JBBSHC010000453.1:0-4083 GCA_038253425.1 Leptolyngbyales cyanobacterium
TCAAGGTGCGAGCCGCAATTAAACCGACCGTAATCGTTGGGTTTTTAATAAACTCGTTATATCTGACCCGCAGTTTTTCGGAGGCACCTCTTAAGGTGAGACCTTGAACAGAAATACTGCCTACCCAGGGTAGGTTCACTGTACCGTCGAGCAACACAGGATAACGAGGTTCTAAAACAAGATCAGGCGTATCGTAGCTATCAATCCGGAGCAGATCGCCCGCACCAAGCGTGTAAGCACTTTCTGGTGATGCTGAGCTGCTTGATAGGGATGAATCAGCATCGCGTCGGTAGGAGTTCGTTGGGTCAGGGGCTAACTGAGCAGCTACCGGAAACGCATAATTTGCGCCGATAACGACTGATAAAGCAAAGCTTGTGACGGATCGGTTGATTCCCTTCATCTTAAAATCTCTGTGAAACAGGGGAAATTAAACTGTAAATAATCGGATGAAGACTGAGCTCCAAGAAACTCAACTTTACGCTACCGTTGAGCGACTAGGATGCCTTCGTAGTAGTCTTGAGAACAGGTGCCAACAGGGGAACATCATGGTCATTGGTTTGAATGCTGTAACAATCGACTAACTTCCTGGTCTCCTTCCAAAGCTGTTCTTCTCTGATAGATGCATTTATCGTCCGCTTAGTCAACCGTATATACTCTGAAGCATTCGACATGGAGCTTGATTCAAACAATTAAGGGAATTATGGAACGTTTATTTATCCTCGCTCCGTTGGTAATTCCTTACTTTATCCAAGATTTACAACTTTTCTCAGTAAAGAGACGTAAATCGAAGAAGAAATAAAGTTTGCCTATCGATGACCGCATCCACCCTGCTTTCATCCATATTAATGAACAGGACGAATTCGGTAGCTTCTTTGAGCCAGTCTTCTTTGAAAATTGCTTATTTAGTCAATCAGTACCCCAAAGTCAGCCACAGCTTTATTCGACGCGAGATTGCTGGTGTTGAATCCTGTGGGTTGAAGGTTTCTCGCTTCTCCATTCGATCGTGTAGCGCTGAGTTAGTTGATGCAGCAGACAAAGCCGAACTGCAACAGACGCGAGTAGTGTTGGACGCTGGCATGGCGGTTCTACTTTCGGGATTGTTGTCTGTTTTGGTGGGGCAGCCAGTTCGCTTTCTGAAAGCGTTGGGATTGACCGTCAAACTCAGTCAGCATTCAGAGCGGGGAGCGCTACGACATCTCATCTACCTGGTTGAGTCATGTGTGCTCTTGAAATGGTTTCGAGACGCTGACGTGAAGCATGTCCATGTTCATTTTGGAACTAACTCGACGACTGTAGCGATGCTGTGCCGCGCTCTGGGTGGACCTTCATACAGTTTTACGGTGCATGGTCCAGAGGAGTTTGACAAAGTGATGGCGATCGCACTGCCAGAAAAGATTAAGCAAGCTGCTTTCGTCATTGCCATTAGCTCTTTTGGTAAAAGCCAGCTTTACCGCTGGTGCGACTTTGAGCAGTGGTCGAAAATTCATGTTGTCCATTGCGGTGTAGACGACGCTTTTCTCAAGCAGCCTGTTTCGCCTATCCCTAATCAACCGCGTCTTGTGTGTGTGGGGCGACTATGTGAACAAAAGGGGCAATTGCTTTTAATCGACGCGATCGCTCAGTTAGCGCTAGAAGGGTTGCAGTTCAAAGTCGTGCTCGTTGGTGATGGTCCACTACGGTCTGCTATAGAAACATTAATTGTGCAAAAGCAGCTTCAAGACTATGTTGAAATCACTGGCTGGGCAAGCAACGCTGATGTGCGCCAGCAGATTTTGGACGCTAGAGCAATGGTGCTACCGAGTTTTGCGGAGGGCTTACCCGTTGTCATTATGGAAGCGTTAGCCTTGTGTCGACCCGTCATTACTACCTATATTGCTGGTATTCCTGAACTGGTAGAAACAGATGTCTGCGGCTGGTTAGTGCCGTCTGGTTCTGTAGAAGCCCTCGTTTCTGCCATGCGCTGTGCTTTACAAGCACCTGTGGAAACTCTGGCAAAGATGGGCAAGCTAGGTGCAGAGCGCGTTGCTCAACGACACTCGGCTGAGCTTGAGTCAAGGAAGCTAGCGACACTGTTTGGGCTTGCTGTCAAGTCTTCGACTGACCAACAAGTGACGCGTCCTGTCTTGACAGAGTATGCGGATGTGTGATGGTTTTGCTAGTAGAGAATCAACAGCACCGTCTATCCATACTCTGGGTGTTCTGCAATTGGCTAGGATATGACATCACTTAAAAAGCTCGCCCTCCGTGGCACCCTTTGGACGCTCTTCAGCTACGGTTTTACCAGTGTGCTTCGGTTGGGTAGCAACCTGATTTTGACACGGTTGCTCTTTCCCGAATTGTTTGGCTTGATGACGCTGGTTGGCACGCTCGTCAATGGCTTAGTTCTCTTTTCCGACATTGGTTTCGGTCCTAATATTATTCAAAATAAACGGGGCGATGACCCAGATTTTTTGAATACTGCCTGGACGATGCAGATTCTACGCGGTGGGATCGTTTGGGTGCTTTGCACCGCGATCGCGGTACCTGCTGCATATTTTTACCATCAACCGCAACTTAGCTGGTTAATTCCAACCATTAGCTTCGGCGTGGTGCTCGGTTCGTTTGAATCGACAGCGATTTTTACGTTGAGCCGTCACATGGATTTCCGACGGCTAGAAATTTTTAGGTTAACAGTTCAAACCTTGGCAACAGCAGTGACACTGCTATGGGCATGGCTCAACCCAAGCATTTGGGCTTTTGTCGCAGGCGCTTTAGCAACAGCTATCTTTAACCTTGTGGGTAGCCACCTACTGGTACCGAGTTTTCGTAACCGTTTTACCTGGGATAAAACCGCAGTCAGAGAACTGTTTGCCTTTGGTAAGTGGGTCTTTTTCTCGACTGCCTCTACCTTTCTGGGAATGCAAGCCGATCGATTAATCCTAGGTCGATTAATTCCCTTTGGTCTGTTAGGGGTTTATGGTATCGCGATCGGGTTCTCTGAGTTACCGCGCTCTATTGTTTATGCGATCGGCAACAAGGTTTTGCTGCCAGTTATGGCAAAGGTGTCTGATCTTCCTCGATCGGAATTTCGCGCCAAACTGCTGAAACACCGTCTGCTGCTTCTCCTCGGAGGGGCACTTATGGTAGCAGCGCTAGCTAGCTTCGGCGATGTTGTGATTTCCACACTGTATGATAAGCGGTACAATCAGGCTGAATGGATGCTGCCCATTCTGGCGTTAGGCATTTGGCCCAACCTCCTGCACGAGTCAAGCCGTCAAGCGCTGACAGCACTTGGGAAACCTAATTACGAAGCGTGCGGTCAATTCCTTAAAGGTCTCACTGTTTGTTTGGGAGTACCGCTTGGCTTTCACCTGATGGGCATTTTGGGAGCCGTTGCTGTAGTTGCATTGAACGATATCCCTCTTTATGCCGTTATATCCTATGGCCTGCGGCAAGAAGGGCTTTCTACACTGAAGCAAGATCTGTTAACGACCGGTTCTCTTTTAGCAATGTTGGGAATCATTCTCACGGGTCGTTGGCTGCTGGGATTTGGTTTACCCATCCAAACTCTTTTCTCAGCCTGAAATGTTTAGCGCGTTTGAGTTGCAATTAGCACTTTTGTATCGAGATTGATTTTGATGGCAATTATTATTACCTGAGGTCTAGCTGCTTTAATCCTTACCATTGGCTCTAAGATATAGCGCTTCCGGCTCCCATGAGGTACAAACTAGAGGCTCAAACCCTTACTCTGTATCGTCCCACCTGTACCTCATCTAACAGAGAACTGCTATATAAACTCCTCATAATGCGGAAGCTCTCGTACTTTACTCTGTTCCGGTCTCACAGCGTCTGCAAGAATGAAAGCTGCGGATACGAGAACGATGGCTTTTTTAGGCTGAAGACACATCGAATCTATCAAATCTCTCCCTTAAGTTAGATAGCTCTACCGTAAGACTCCTTTGATTTTTTGAATTAGTAGTATTGATGGATACTCAACTAATAAATATGGTACATAACAAGCAGTGACTGTAAGAATTAAAGCTGGAGTTCCTGCTGCAAATCCAGGATCAATAGTTTTCAGTGTTTCCATAATTGGTTGATGAA
>JBBSHC010000454.1:0-4066 GCA_038253425.1 Leptolyngbyales cyanobacterium
AGCAAATGATGGGATTGAGCCACCGCTGAAACAGCTACGACGTACTACACTCCGGGAAGAGCGGTATGCGTCTACGCAGATCGTAGCGATCGCTGTGGCTGAGGATGTGCAGGCGGAGATTGCCAATGCTCAGTGGATCGGTAGCACCAACCTGTAGCTGATTGGTGTAAGACAGTTCGGTTGGGTCCAGAATGGTGACTGTTCCCTTGCCAATGACTTGCAGCACGCCATCCCCCTCAAAGAGGGCGCAGGTATCTTCATCAATGCCAATGCCGAATCGATCGGGGTGAGCCGCGATCGCACTCATCAAACGCGCCATCCGGTTGCGATTATGAAAATGCTGATCCACAATCACTTCGGGAATAATACCCAGCCCGGTCGTCATATCAACCAGGGATCGATTGGGCGATTCGCCACTGCCGCCCCCCGCAATCATGTAATGACCCATCACTGCTGCCCCCGCACTCGTACCCGCCAGGGTGATCGCGCCCTGTTGCGCCCGTTGCCGCACCGTTTGCATGAGAGGGGTATCGGCGAGTAGACCGCAAAGCCGTAACTGGTCGCCGCCCGTCATAAAAACCCCCGTACAGTTTTCGACGTAGCTCTGCATCAGGGGATCTTCGCACTGGGCACGATCGCGGATATCTAAAATCTCGATGCCCTTTGCCCCCATTTCACCAAAAATTGTGAGGTAGCGATCGCCAATAATGGCTGGTTCGCGGGAAGCAGAAGGGATAATCGCAATGCGGGCGTCAGATGACCCCGAACGACTGAAAAAGTTTTGCAGAATCTCCCGTCCATGAACTTTATCTTCTGCTCCCCCAATCACCATAATGGCAGTTTTCGTAGACTGGGGCATGTTCTCTCCAAGGGACTGAAATTCAATTTGCGCGGTAGCGACTTCAGGCGCAACGTGAAACAGGCGCTCCAACAGCTTAACGATTGAGATGTGAACGCCGCTTCTGTTCATTTTGCTGCCTGACCGCTTATTGTCCTCATAATAATGTTTGCTTGGTAAAAGCAACTGGAAGGATGAAGATTAACGTAAATGACAATAAGGATCACCCACCATGAGCAGCATTGATCGTGCCGCTGCTGTTCCTTCATTAGGCATGATGGAAGAGGGTTGAAACGTAGTTTAAACGACCCTTCCCTTTTTTCCAAGCTTAAATGTCGTTGCCAGGGCTAAACCATTAGAAGTGCTGCTTTATCCTGACGCTCAATGACGACTGTTGTCGATCGCGGGAGCCTAATCGCTTGGGCATCAGCTTGCGCCTGGGCTGTAGCCTACGCTTGAGACTGCATGAACAGGCTAGGTTCCGTTGCAAGCAAGCACCCTCTCGTGTACCGTTCCACCTTAGCCATCAATTAGTCATCAAGTTATGCGCTTTGACATCGTCACCCTCTTTCCTGATTTCTTTACATCCCCCTTAAGCTCTGGGTTGTTAGGCAAAGCGTTGACGAAACAAATCGCCACCGTGCAGTTTACCAATCCCCGCGATTTTACCACTGACAAACATCACCGTGTGGACGACGAACCTTACGGCGGCGGGGTGGGCATGTTGATGAAGCCAGAGCCAATCTTTGCGGCTGTAGAATCTTTGCCCATGCTGCCCAGGCGAGAAGTGATTTTGCTAACGCCCCAGGGTGAACCAATGCAACAAAAGCTCTTTCAGCAGTTAGCGATCGACTATGACCAGATCGTGCTGATTTGTGGACACTATGAAGGGGTCGATGAACGGGTCTTGCACCTTGTCACACGGGAAGTCTCGCTCGGCGATTTTGTGTTGACCTGCGGCGAAATTCCGGCGTTGGCGCTCTTGAATGGCGTGATTCGACTGTTACCTGGCACTGTGGGTAAGGTGGAATCATTAAAGGCAGAAAGCTTTGAAGAAGGGCTACTGGATTTCCCCCAATACACCCGCCCGTCTGTGTTTCGGGAATGGGATGTGCCATCGGTGTTGTTATCGGGAAATCACCAGGCGATCGCGCAGTGGCGTAAGGCTCAGCAGCTTCAGCGTACCCGCGATCGACGTCCCGACCTCTACAAGCGATGGCTTGACGAGCAGTCAGGTCAAGAATCGTTAGATTCAAAGCCGCCTGAGGCTTGATTCCCTAAAATGGTAGTTAGGGTAGCGCTTAAGCTCAGAGGTCGGCTTTACATCCACAGCTTCAACACCAATGAAATATTCACAATTTCGCCGCTATTGTGCGATCGCCGCAGGTGCGCTGCTGGCTAGCACAATTACCATTCACCCGCCGACACACTCTACTTCAGTACACCTCACCTTCAATGCTGATGCCTCTGCTCGCAGCAGCGGTGGTCGCAGTGGGGGTGGTTCGTTTCGTTCGCCGTCTAACTCTGGCTCAAGCAGTCGCTCTACTGGGTCATCTAGCCGCAATACCAGCCCATCCTACTCGCGCGATCGTAATTACAATCGCAACTACAACAATGGACCTGTCGTTGTGCCTGTGCCTGTGGGACCGGGTATCTACAACGATCCCTATCGTCAGGATGCCTACCGCAACAACGGCAGCGCTGTAACGACAACATCAGACAACGGCTGGCTGGTTCCCTTTCTGTTTTTAACCCTCTTAACGTTCGTCCTCGTCGGTCTCATTTTCTATTTTGTCCTCCGAGGGCTGAGAGGTGGTGGTGCAGGCAGCGGTGAACTGGATAACGACACCGTTACCATCAGCAAAATTCAAGTAGCGCTGCTCGCAAACGCACGCGATATTCAGACGGCACTGACTAACCTTAGCCTGGAGGTGGATACCGACACCCCAGACGGTCTGCTTCTACTGCTGCAAGAATCTGCCCTGGCGCTGTTGCGGATGCCAGAAAGCTGGTCGCACGTGCTGGCAAGCTCCCAAACAGCAAAGAGTCGGGATGATGCAGAAGCCATTTTTAACCAGATCTCGATCGCTGAACGCAGCAAATTTAGCGTCGAAACGCTTACCAACGTGGGTGGTAGGGTCAACCGTCGAGATCGCTTTAAGCCCGATCCTGATGAAGCTCCTGCCTCTTACATCGTGGTTACACTACTGGTTGGCACGGCTCACGACAAACCGCTTTTCAGTCAGATTCGCACTGAGCAAGAGCTGAAAGATACCTTAGAAAAGCTGGCAGCCATTTCGGCTGATTACCTCATGGTGTTTGAACTGCTCTGGAGTCCCCAAGATTCGTCAGACAGCCTCACTGCGGATGAACTGCTGACTGAATATACTGACATGCTGTCGCTTTAATGCTGAGGGTTTTGAGACGGGTGGAGGAGAGCTTTAAACTCTGAGAACGCAGGAACCAAACCTTCGATCGATCCGCTCAATGCCCAAGTTCTCTAACCTGAAATGATCTGCAAATTAAACTAGTCAACAAAGGGTGCTATGGAACCGGATTTGCAAGAAACACCACATATTCCAGCCATCCCAAGCAGTGAGGAGGTTGATAGTTTAGAGCTAACGAATGACATCGTGACTGTGAGTCGGCTACAAATTGCACTGCGATCGCGGGCAAAGCGTGTGCAAATGCAGTTATCTGACATTGCGCTGCGTTCAAACACTGCCACCCCAGAGGGACTCTTTGAGCTTTTGCAAGAAACAGCCAGCCTGCTGTTAGAAAACGCTGACTTTTGGACGCATGTGGTAGCAGGCTCCCAGACGGTTGATAGCCGCGAAGAAGCAGAAGTCTTGTTTAATCAATTCTCGCTGCAAGAACGCAGCAAATTTAGCGCTGAAACGTTAACCAACGTGGATGGAGTCATCAATCAAACCACTCAGCAACCTGCACCAGCGCGTCCGGGCGACCACTCGGCGTACATTGTCGTGACAATGCTGTTGGGTACAGCCGATGACGAACCTTTGTTTAACGAAATTTACTCTACGTCGCTGTTGCGCGATGTTTTAGAGGACATTAGTCTATCGCGATCGCGCTTCTTACTGGTGTTTGAACTGCTCTGGACGCCCCAAGAGCCAACTGAAAGCCTGACCGAGGCAGATCTGGCGGCTGAGTATGCTGATTTGGTGCCGATCGACTAGCAGTTTGCTCCAGGCAGCTTACAATCGACTC
>JBBSHC010000455.1:0-4064 GCA_038253425.1 Leptolyngbyales cyanobacterium
CGCTAAGAGATTAAGAGCCGCTTCCAGACACGTCCGCAGGTGAAAGGACTGGTTTTCCAACTCCAATTTTCCAGACTCGATTTTGGAAAAATCGAGAATATCGTTAATAATCGCCAGCAGACCATCACCACTAGCGCGGATGGTTTCCACAAAATCGCGCTGCTGACCTGGGAGATCCAGTGTGAGCAGCAAGCCGGTCATGCCAATCACGGCGTTCATAGGTGTGCGAATCTCATGGCTCATCGTGGCCAGAAATTCACTTTTTGTCCGGTTGGCTTTATCTGCGACTCGTTTTGCCTGCTCAAGGGCGAAGTTTTGCACCGTCAGCTTTTCTCGCTGCCGCGTTTCTTGTTCGAGCAGGTTCGCCTGAGCCAACGCAATGCCCACCTGGTCGGCAACCGCTTCCAATAGTTCAATTTCATCAGTAGTCCATTGCCGGATCGCACTGTAATGAAGGAGTACAATCAGCCCATTGGGTACTCCCTGATACGAGGTGCGCACGGCAAGCAGCGATTTGACTGCTGCCAAATACGGCATGGCTGCGTGGTCTACAGGGGTAACCGCCAACAGCAAGGGTTCCTGGGCAACATCAGGAGAGGCGATCGCCTGATCCTGTGCCAGCAACTGTGCCACATACAGGTTGCCCGTGAGCGGCACATGCAGATCCTTGATCGATGCGTACCCTGGCTCACGATACTCTCCCCGGATGGGCATGTGGGGGATCGGTTCAGTTAGATAGGTGTGAAGCACGCATTGATTCACCTTAAAAGTCTGCCCCAGGCAAGCAGCGGTGGTTTGAAAAATTTGTTGAGCCTCCAGACTCTGACGAATCTGCTTGGTGAGATCTTTGAATAAGGCGGCACGGTCTAACTGGTTTTGCAGGGTTATTTCCGCTCGCTTGCGCTCAGTAATGTCCCGCACCATCGTCAGCACTTCGTTCTCACCCGTGACACCAATCCGCACTTCCTCGTCCACCAGGCAACCGTTCACCGTGAGCTGTTGCTCATAGGTTTGCTGTGCCCCTGTTTGCAAGGCTTGCCGGATATAGTGCATGCGTCGCTCAGCCACGTCAAACGGTAAGGAGTCATAAAGGCTGGTACCGGGGAGGAAATGCTCAGGATCATGGATGTTCAGGCGATCGTGTTCCATAATTTCCAGATAAAGACCATCGCCCGTCACGCGAATCAACAAATCAGGGATGGCGCTAATTAAGGCGCGGTTGGTCGCTTCGCTGGCGCGCAACGCTCGTTCTACCTGCTTGCGGCTTGTAATATCGCGGACAATGACTAACACTTCATCTGCTCCCACAGCCACGATGCGGGCTTCTTCATCGCGCACCTCTTGACCAATCACAAGCTGATATTCATACACCTGAAGTGCACGCGTTTGGAGGGCTTGTTGCACATAATGTAGGCGCTCTTGTGCCGCGTCCGGTGGCAGCATCGCGAAGATACTGATGCCAGTAGTCATGCGATCGGCGTTGAGCACTTTAACAGCGTCACCGCTGAGCAAGTTCAACAACATACCCTGCTGATTCATCCGGATCAGCAGGTCAGGAATGGCGCTGACCAGGGCGCGATTCGTTGCTTCGCTCTGCTGGAGTGACTCTTCTACTTGCTTGCGATTGGTAATATCGCGGTAGGTGGCCACAATACCAGCCACACTGGGTTCGTTGAGCAGATTGTTGGTGATGACTTCAAAATCGCGCCACAAACTGTTGGTGTGACGTAACCGCATCGTCGCGCTGATATTCGTGGCGCAACAACTGCTGGTTTCGCTTAAAAGCTGCTCGAATTTGGCATGGTCAGCCGGATGCACCCAGTTACGGGCTGACTGTCCGCACCAGTCGGCGGGTTTATACCCTAAAACTTGTTGGATGGAATCACTCGTGTAGGCAATGGAGCCAGCGACGGTCATCACAGCGATAATATCAGAGGTATTCTGTACCAGAGAGCGGAAACGCGCTTCACTTTGGTGAACGGCTTCGCGTCTTGCGGTCTCGACGTTGAGGCGCTGATCAAAAAGGGTAGCTAGCAAGGCTAGACCAAGGAGCACCAACGTGGCCATGCCCACTTCAACCGCCAGCAAGTCACTGTCCATAGCATGGAAGGAGTGGGCTGCACTGCCATCAGGACGAGGAACAGAGAGTGGTTGAAAGCGAACGGCTGCCATGCCGGTGTAGTGCATCCCCGCGATAGCGAAGCCCATAACGATGGCGCTGCCAATCTTTTGCAGGTTGCCGCTTAGTTTTGTGGCGTAACGCAGCTGAAAGGATAGCCACAGTGCGACTCCCGATACCACGATCGCGATGCCAACCGAAAGTCCTACGAGTCTTGCATCATAGTAGGCGAGCGCCGCCACCTGCATTGCTGCCATGCCGATATAGTGCATGGCGGCAATCCCCAGTCCCATAAAAAGACTGCCAAGCAACCACCGTAACCAGCCAAAGGTTGGGCGGCTGACCAGCAACAGCGCCAAGCCAGATGCCAGCATGGCTGCCACCATTGAAAGCAATACCGTTGGTACGTCATAGTCCATCGGTAGAGGCAGTTGATACGCCAGCATGGCAATAAAGTGCATCGACCAGATGCCAATGCCCATGGCGATCGCGCCGCCGCTTAACCAGAACACTTGAGCGCGTCCTTTGGTCACTGTGACGCGTCCAGCCAGGTTCAGGGCAGTATAAGAGGCGAGGATCGCCATTGCCACTGAAAGGATTACCAGTGGCAAGTTATAGAGACTGCTGTAGTGACCGATTGTTTCGATGCCAGTAGGGGTCACTGCTTTACATCCTCGTTGGCTTCTAAATCTGTGTCAGTTTGGTCTTGCAAGGTTGAGTGTAGCCAGCGCTCTAACAGGGCATTTAACTCATGCATTCGGATGGGTTTGCTCAGGTAAGCATCCATCCCCACTGTCAAACACTTTTCCTGGTCGCCGACCATCGCGTAGGCAGTCACGCCAATAATGATGGGGCGCTGCTGACGATAACGCTGCCGCAGTTGCTGAGTCGCTGTGTAACCATCCATCACCGGCATTTGGCAATCCATCAAGACAAGGTCATAGGGCTGCACGGCAAAGCGCTCGAGCGCCTCTTGCCCATTTGTGACCAGATCGGCTTGATAACCCAGTCTCTGCAACATCTTCAGCGCCAGCATTTGATTCAGTGCCGAATCCTCGACAATCAAGATGCGGGTGGTGCGGGCAATAGACGTTGGCAAGGTTGCCGCTGCTTGAATCGGTTGGTCGTCTGCTTGCGACTGTGGTTGCTGTAAGACGGCTGTGAACCAGAACGTAGAGCCTTGACCGAGGGTACTATTCACCCCAAGCTCTCCCTCCATCAATTGAACGATTTTGCGACAGATGGCTAGACCTAAGCCAGTGCCTTCATACTGTCGAGTGGCTGACGTTTCCACTTGCGTAAAGGGCTTAAAGATTTTCGCCTGGTCTTCTAACGCCAGACCAATGCCAGTATCTTGTACGCTAAAGCGCAAGTTTACAGCCGAGTCAGCGGCAGAGGACTCGCTCAACTCGACTCTGAGGACGATGTTGCCAGTCGGTGTAAACTTGATGGCGTTGCGCAGCAGATTTGTGAGCACTTGCCGCAGGCGATCGACGGGACCCATTAGCCACTGGGGAATGGCTGGCGCAATCACCACGCTGAGGCACAACCCTTTGGCAGCGGCTTGCGGCTGGAAGAGCTGCATCAGCTCTTGAATGACCGTCCGTAGCGCAAACTTAGTCGAGTTTAATGGCAGTTCGCCCGCCTCTAATTTAGAGAGGTCGAGAATATCATTAATGATGACTAAGAGATTTTCACCACCACGCGCGATCGACTGGATATAGCTTTGCTGTTCAGCGTTGAGCGCTTCCACCTCTAACAGTTGCGTAAAACCCAGGATGGCATTCATAGGGGTGCGAATCTCGTGGCTCATGTTGGCGAGAAACTCACTTTTAGCCTGGTTCGCCCTCTCTGCTCGAATGGCGGCTTTTTGGAGCGCCGCCTGGGAGGATTCCAGGGCGGCAATCAGCAAGCTATGTCTTAATTCTTGAGCGGCTTCAATTTC